>CAMBRJ010000041.1 GCA_945870175.1 Gemmatimonas phototrophica | reverse complement strand
GACGCCAAGCTGCAACAGTTCCTCGACGCGGGCATCACGGCCTTTGTGGATCTCACGCATCCCGATGATCCGCTCGATCTCTACGTCGGTCGACTCCGTGAGCTCGCGGCCGAACGCGGTGTGGAGGTCGTGCATGACTATCTGTCCATCGTGGACATGGACATTTGCGACAACGCCTTCATGCTGCAGCTCCTCAACACGATCGATGCGCGCATGGCCGAGGGGCACCGCGTTTATGTGCACTGCTGGGGCGGCGTGGGGCGCACCGGCATGACCGTGGGCTGCTGGCTCGTGCGCAACGGGCGCAGTGGAGACGAGGCACTCAACGAAGTCAAAATGCTGTTTGCGACCATGTCGCCGGCCAAGGTGGCCTACTTCGGCCCGGACGGCTCGCCACAAACCGATGCCCAGCGCGCCGTCGTGCGGGCGTGGGCCGAACTCCCGACGGAGTGATCGCGTGATGAATCAGACGCCCGTGACGTTGCACGCCATCTCGGTGGCTGATCTGGATGTGGTGGCGACGCTGCACTGTGCCAGCTGGCGCAGTGCCTATCGCGGCATTCTTTCCGAGGCCTACCTCGAAGGGGATCTCCTCACCAACCGCCTCGACGTGTGGCATCCCAAGCTGTCGGCGATGACGGATCGTCAGTTCGGCTGGATAGCCCGGCACGATGGCGAGCCGGTGGGCTTCGCCTTTGCGTCGATCGACCAAGACCCCACGTGGGGCACCTTGGTGGACAACCTGCATGTGCTGCCATCGCACCACGGAGCGGGAATCGGCCGCGGTTTGCTCACGGCCGTGGCGCACCTCGCGCACGAGCGTGCGACGCATCCGGGCCTCTTTCTGTGGTGCTACGAGCAGAACACCCGGGCCCGCGCGTTCTACGAGCGCCAAGGTGCCGAAGCGGTGGAGCAGATCCTGTACGCGGCGCCCGACGGACAATGGTATCCGGAGTGGCGCTACGCGTGGCGCACTACGCCATTCGCCCCATGAACTCGACGACGCGCGGATCACAGCGCACATCGCCGGCGCCGACCGGTGACTCGAGTGTCATCCCTTCCATCGTGCGGCAGCGGCTGAGCGCGACGTAGGTCTGTCCGGCCGAGAACGCGCCGCGCCCCAGATGCACGTGCACACGATCGAAGGTCAGTCCCTGACTCTTGTGAATCGTGACGGCCCAGGCGAGCTGCAGCGGCATCTGCTTGTAGCGGCCGACCACCTTCTGGCGGATTTCGTCCGCGTCGTCGTCGTACCAATACTCGAGCTGCTGCCACTCCTGCGCCTCGACGGTCACGATGGCCCCGCTATCGAGCTTCACGATGACACCCGTGGCGCTGATGGCCTGTACTTCGCCCAGTGATCCGTTCACCCAGTTCTCTTCCGGGTCGTTCTTCACGAACATCACGCGCGCGCCGCGCTTGAGCTGGAGCGGATCGGGGGCGGGATCCTGCTTGAACGTGCCGGTGCCGACCGAGGAACCGAAGGTGCCGCTGCGCTCAGCCGACAACGTGACGGGGGCGTCGTCGAGCGCGTCGAGTCGGCGCTGATTCACCCGTTCGGCGTCGAGACGGCGCGCGGTCAGAATGATCGTCTCGTCGAGTTCGTCGTCGGTCGCACGATTGATGCGCGTGTGCAGCAATTGATAATCGTCGCCGGTGGGCGTTGCCGTGCGCACGCGGTCCAGCAGCGCAATCCACACCGGATCGCGCTGGCGATACACCGTGCGAAACTCGATGGTGGAGAGCGGCGCGTACTTGAAGACCGCCGCGTCGAAGAAGTGCGGCGTCTCGTACCACAGATCGCCGAACGCACCCGCCTGCTCCTTCGACACGATCGGCGGCAGCTGAAACGGATCGCCGAACATCACGACGCGTACGCCGCCGAAGGGCAGGTCGTTGCCCTTCGCCATGCGCATAGCGACATCGATGCCGTCGACCACATCAGCGCGCACCATCGAGATTTCGTCGATGATGAGCCTGTTCAGCTTCTTCGCCACCTGCAGCCACTTGCCGCCTTGGATGTCGCGCGCGGTGAGCGGCTTGAGCGGAAAGCGAAAGAAGGAGTGAATCGTCTGCCCGCCCGCATTGAGCGCCGCGAGTCCGGTCGGGGCGAGCACCACGCACTTGTTGCCCTGTGCGGCGGCGAGCTGTCGCAGCACCGTGCTCTTGCCGGTGCCAGCCCGTCCGGTCACGAACAGCGGGCGCGGATCGCGCACATCGAGCCGATCATACAGCTCGGCGAGCTCGGCGCTGCCGCCGCTCTCTACCGCGGCCAGTCGTCGCGCCGCCTGCACCGCCTTGCGCGGCGTCGGCGTCTTCTCCGGCGGCAGCGACGCCAGATAGGCGCGGTACCGGTCGAAGGCCGACTGACAGAGATCGCGGTCGCGCACGCGCTCGAGTTTGGTGCGCACCGCGTCGCGGACGAACTTCCGGAGCTCGTTGCGCTCGAGGCTGTAGAACTGCGCGAACCCCTCGCCCGGCCGCTTGTCGTCGAACACCAGCAGGTCCCCGTCGCGCGTGAAGCGCAACAGGTGGAGACCGGCGTCGGTGTGCGGTGGCTCGGCAGGTGCCGAGGGGGCGGGGGGCAGAGACGACATGCTACAAAATAGTCGGTCGCGGGGGCGTGATTCCCCGCACGTGTTCCCGTCACCGCGCGAGCGCGGTATCCGGCAAATGACGCACCCCATCCGACGTGTGTCGCCGGGCAGCAAAACGGCACACACGTCGGATATGGCGGTGCCCTCGACGGGTCGATGTTGAGGGCAGGACGGGAACCGAAACGCCGTCCGCACACCCTAGCCGGAGCATTGCCATGACGACGACCCACACATGCGGTCTCCTCGATCGCCGCCTCTTCCTTCGACGCGCCGCGGTGGCGGTCGGTTCTGCCCTCATGCTCGACGGGCTCGCCGCCAGCGACGCCCTGGCCGATACGGTCCGGGCGATCAGCCCGCTGTCCACCGCCAGGCGCACGCGGACGTACGCCATCCCGGCCGCCGACGGCGTGTCGGTCGACGCGGCCGACGGTGTCGCGCTCGCCCGCTGGAAGGGCAGGCTCTACGCGTTCTCCCTCGAGTGTCCGCACAAGGGCGTCGATCTGCAGTGGCGTGACGGCGAGCAGCAGCTGTACTGCCCCAAGCACAAGGCCCGCTTCAGTCCGGATGGCGCACACGTGAGCGGCCGGATGACGCGCGATCTGGACCGGTTCGGCCTGGTGCGCCAAGGGGGGAACGTGGTCCTCGCGCTCGATGCGCGGTTAAGCAGCACGGCTGCGGGGTGGGGAGGGGCGGTTTTGACCCTGTAATGGGGCCCTCGCGGCGCCGTTGGTGACGCAAGGCGGGGGATCGGAGCGTCAGCGCTGACACCGTGCTGACGCTCCATCGCTTTATTGGGCGCTCCCCGGCACCCAAGGAACGCCCATGTCGATCGAAATACCCGAAGACAAGCCCGTCCGTCACCCCGAGTATGTCTATATGGACTACGCTCGGCACCTCTCCGGCCGGCTCCGCCGCACGATCACCGGACCGATGTGGCACGGTCCCTCCCTGCGCGAAGCGCTGGAGGGGATCACGGCGGCCGACGCCGTCGAACGCCCCATCCGGAGCATGAAAACGATCTGGGAGATCGTGCGGCATGTGACCGCGCGCGCCGAGCGGGCGCGGTCACGCATGGACGGACTGGCGCTCGAAGAGCCGACCCCAGCCCAGGACTGGCCTGGCACGCCGATTCCGTGCACGGCCGCCGCCTGGGCATACTCTCAGGCGCAGATGGCGGACGCCTATCGCTCGATGGCCGTGCGCGTGTTCGAAGTGATGTCGTCAGGCTTTCTCAAGGTCGTCGAGAAGCAGGCCTACAACGTCGCCACCATGGCCGACGGCCTGTCCGAACATGGCGCGTATCACGCCGGACAGATCGTGTTGCTGCGCAAGGAGATCCAGTTACGCCGACCGAACCGCGCCTCCCTTACCGACCTGCGCTGGTGACCGCGCGCGGGCGCCACGTCATCAGGACGTCCTCGACTCAGCGAAGACCGGTTCCATCAGTCCACGCAGCGAGCGGCCATGCGGATCCTGCTTGGCCCGAATCTCATTGACGAGTTCGAGCGCGGTCTGATCGCACGGCGGCATGACCATCGATGATTCGCCAAGTGGTGTCGTGCGCTGTCCCCAGCGGACAAGTAGCGCACCGAACGTGAGTCCACCACCGAAGCCCGGCATCAACAACAGGCTGCCGGGCTTCACGCGTCCTTCCTTGAGCGCGTCGACCAGGCTCACGGGGACCGTGGCCGCGCTCATGTTGCCGTACTTCTGCACGGTGACCATCACGCGATCCATACCGATGCCGGCGTACTTGGCCACCGCCTCGATGATGCGCAGGTTGGCCTGATGGGGGACGACGAGGTCGACGTCATCCGCCGTCACGCCCGCTTCGCGCAGCACCCGCCCCGACGCTTCACTCATCCCGTGCACGGCGCGCTTGAAGATCACCTGCCCATCGAAGTCCCACAGCGTGTCGCCAAGTGAGACCTCGCGATTGGCGTAGCCACAGCCGATACCGCGCACGCGCAGGCTCTGTCGTGCTTCGGCGTCGCAGCCGAGCACGGTGCCGATCACACCTTCCTCGTTGTCGCTGGCCTGCACGACGACCGCGGCCGCACCGTCGCCGAAGAGCACCGCCACGTTGCGATTGCTCCAGTCCATGTAGCGGGTGATGAGCTCCACGCCGATCACGATGGCATTGCGCACCACGCCGGTCTGGATCATCGCGGTGGCGGTGGAGAGGCCATATAGGAAGCTGGTGCAGGCGGTGTTCACATCCATCGCGGCCGCGCGCGTCGCGCCGAGCGCGATCTGCACGCCGGACGCGCTGTTGGGCACCGCTTCTTCGTTGCTGCAGCCGCCGTAGATGATGAGGTCCACATCACCGGCCTCGAGTCCGGCGCAGGCGAGGGCGCGCGACGAGGCGATGGTGGCCATTTCGATCGCCGAGATGTGCGACACGCGGCGTTCCTTCATGCCGGTGCGCTGCGTGATCCACTCGTCGGAGGTCTCGAGGAACGTCGAGAGGTCGTCGTTGGTCAGGATCGCGGGGGGGAGCGCTTCACCCCATCCGGTGATCGCGGCATGGCGCGCTGGCGTCATTTCACGGGTTGGTAAGACGTTGGTCCTGCACCGCTGGGTCGCCGTCGAACGCTCGCGGGGAGGAGGCGAGCCGACGGACTGATCATTGAACGCTAGGCTCGGACGGCGTGCGCCACAAGAACGTTTGGTAACGGATTTCCGATTTCGGTGACGCGTTGGTGGCACGGAAATACATTCTCGGCATGCCTACGCAACTGCCTCCCCGACCTCGCTTGCCGATGCTCCGCCGCGCGTTCATCGGGGTCGTGGCCGCGACTCTCCTCCCCATGGCCGCCTCGGCCCAGACGCCCATCGTCTTCGTGCACGGCAACGGCGACCATGCCGGACTCTGGGACAACGTGATCTGGCGGTTCGAGTCCAACGGCTATCCCGCTTCGCGCCTGTTCGCGGTGGATCTCCCGAACCCGTCGGCCTCAAGCACGCTCACGGCAACGGAGCTAAATCGCTCCACACCCGAAGAGCAGACGGCGGCGCTGGCGGCGTTCGTCACGCGCGTGTTGCTCACGACGGGGGAGAAGAAGGTGGCGCTGGTGGGCAGTTCACGCGGCGGCATGACGATGCGCCACTACGTGCGCTTCGGCGGCGGCGCGGCGCATGTTTCACACGTGATCACCAGCGGCACGCCGAACCACGGCGTGTTCGCCATCCCCACCGTTCAGCCAAACGGCGAATTCAATGGCGCCGGTCCGTATCTGAGTGCGCTTAATCGCGGCAGCGAGGTGGTGCCCGGCGTGAAATTCCTCACCCTGCGTTCGGACTCACTCGACAAGTACGCCCAGGCCGACGGTACGGGGCTTGGCATGAAGGGTACGCCCACCAACGTGGACGCCAACGGACCGGCGTTGCGCGGGGCGACGAACGTGGTGCTGCCGGGTACCGATCATCGTGAAGTGGCCTTTGGGCCCGCCGCCTTTCGCGCGCAGTACCGCTTCATCACGGGACGCGCGCCGACGCAGATGGACATCGTGGCCGACACGGTCGCCGTGCTCGAAGGGATGATCAGCGGCCACGTGAACGCGAGTCCCACCAACCTGCCGCTCGCGAATGCCGTGGTCACGGTGCACGCGGTCGACGCCGCCACGGGCCAGCGCATCGGCGCGCCGGCGTACCGCGCGGTGACGTCGCACACGGGACGCTGGGGCCCGTTCCGTGCGTCGCCGACTACGCGCTACGAGTTCGAAGTGGCGAGCCCCGACAGCGCGGTGATCGTGCATGTGTTCCGCATGCCGTTCCCGCGATCGAGCCGCGTGGTGAACTTCCGGTTTCCCGCACCGCCGGCCACGCGAGCCGACAGCGTGAGCGTACTCATCGCGCGTCCGCGCGGCTATCTCGGGCTCGGTCGCGACACCGTGGAGTTCGACGGCACGCGCGCCTTGGGAATACCGCCCGGCGTGCCGACGGTGGACCGGGCTATTCGTTGGGTCGGTGCCCGTGAACCGATCTCCGTGCGCACGCGCGTGAACGGCGAAACGATCGTGGTGCGCACCCAGCCTAGTGACAAGCGGCGACTGGTGTCGGCGGAGTTTCAGCGGGAGTGAGCGGAGCCATCGAACCGCACCCGCACCCGCAAAAGCAAAAGCCGGAACACGGATATACGGAAACGGCACAGACAACGCACAGATAAGCGAAACGGCGCTGAGAACATTCTTCTCGGCGCCGTTCTGCTTATCCGTGTTGGTTCGGTGTATTCCGTGTCATCCGTGTTCTGTCAGTTGCGATCTCAGTGTCGTTCGAATGCCGGCAGTCGCGATCCTAGAACCGCCGCGAAACCTGCACGGTCACGAACCGCGGCGCCCCGGCGATGAACGTGGGGATACCGAACGCGCCGCCGGTGTTGCCGGCGTCGATGATGTACTGCTGATCAAACAGAGTCCGCGCGATCACCGTGACCTCCGTGCGATCATCCGGCAGGCGCAGGCCGGCGCGCAAGTTGAACAGCAGCTGCCCCTTCTCCGAGATCGCCGGCAGGTTGGTGTCCTCGAAGAACACCTTGCCGCGGTAGGTCGTGTTCGGCGACAGGTACAGCTGACCGAAGCGATGCTTCGTGGCGTCGAGATTGATGCCGGCCGAATAGCTGTGCATCGGCGTGAGCCGGAAGCGATTGCCGGCGCGCGCCTGTTTGTTGCCGTTGGCATCGGTGCTGTCGAACTTCGCGTCCGTGTATCCAACCGTCGCGAACACCGACGTCTGCGCGTTCACCTGCCCGCGCACGCTGCCTTCGAAGCCCCACGCCTTCGCGCGGCCGCCGTCGAGGGTCTCGTTCACGAGTCCGGTCGGCGTCAGTCGCGTGATCGACGTCTGGAAGTTGTTGTAGCGATAGTTGAACGCGCTCACATCGAACTGTGCGCGACCGCTGGCGAACTGGCCTTTCAGGCCGCCCTCGGTGCTGAGCACGGTCTCTTCGTTCAGCGTGCGCACGGCCGCCGCGTTCACCACGACGACGTTCGGACGGCGCCCCTTCGAGAAGGATGCGTAGCCCATGTAGTCCCCGCCGAAGTCGTAGTTCGCAATCGCGCGACCCACGGCCGAGCGGAACACGCCCGTGCCCTGCTTCCGGCCGTTCGTCGGGGCAAACAGGTTGTTCGGCGCCGCGCCAAGCAACGCGCCGAGCGAGCCGCGCGTGGCGCTGTTCTGCACTTCGTACGCGTTCTCGACCTGCTCGTAGGTGCCGCGCAGGCCGGCGGTGAGACTCAAGCGTGCGATCTTGTACGTGGCGTCGGCAAATAGCTCGGCCGCCGTCGTCTGACCGAAGTTTTGATACTGCTCGGTGTGCGCCGTCTTGAACGGCACACCGGTCTGTGGATTGGCGGTGATGCGGAGATTGGCCGAACCGTCCGCGTTCACGATCGGCTGACCGGAGAGCAGCGCGAAGAGGCTGCGTTCATCGGTGCTGAACGGCACACGCTGACTGCCGCGCTCCCAGAATCCACTGGCGCCCGCGAAGCCGGTGAGCTTACCGCCCTTATCGTACGCGACGCGCAGCTCCTGACTGGCCTGCGTGCCTTCCGCGACTTCACGGAACTGCAGCACCGGCGCCAGCGTGCCGTCGGCGTCGAACGCTTCGTCGCTGTAGAAGCGGCGGCCGGCCGAAATGCTGGTGAGCGTCCATGCCGGCGAGAGCTGCTGATTGTACAGCAGCGTGAGGCCACCCACCTGCCGGTTGATGCCGAGCGAGTCGCCACCATTGAGGCCGGCGCGCGCGAACGGGGTGGCATCACCCGCCGGCGGTGCAAAGCGGGTGCTCTTAAACGACGTGCCGGGCGAATCATCCGTCTGCGCGTTCGCGATGATATCGAGCGTCGACGTGGTGGTTGGCAGCCAACGCAGCGAGGCCCGAATGGCGCCGGTGTTCTTGCCGTTCAGCGTGCCGCCGCCGGCATTCGTCATGAAGCCATCGCGCTTGTTGTAGATGGCGGCCACGCGTCCGAACAACTTACCGTCCACCAGCGGTGCGTTCACCATGGCGTTCGCGTACAGTTCATTGAACGTCCCGCCGCCGACCGCCACCGACGATTCGCGCTTGTTCACGGCCTTGTTCTGAATGACGTGTACCGCGCCGATCTGCGCGCCGCGTCCGAACAGGGTGCCTTGCGGGCCCTTGAGCACTTCCACGCGCTCGAGGTCGAACAGCTCGACTACCGAGCCGCGGGACTTGGAGATCGACACGCCATCCTGGAACACCGACACGCGCGGTTCGACGTAGCTGGTGCCGTCGTCGGACGTGATGCCGCGAATCACGAAGCCCGGGTTGTTTGGGCTCTGCAGCTGGACGTTGAGCCCCGGCACGAACGCCGAGAGCGCATCGAACTGCTGAATGCTCTGCTTGCTGAGGAAGTCCGCGGTGAGCGCGGTCACAGCCACCGGCACGTCCTGGACAGACTCGCTGCGCTTCTGCGCGGTGATCGCGACCTGCTGGAGGGTGGTGGTCGAACGCTTCAGGGCGAGGTCGCCGCGCACCGTCTGACCGGCGACAACCGTGAGCTGGACGCTGTCGGGAAGCAGACCGATCGCGCGCGCTACGATCCAGTACGCGCCGGACGGTAGCTCGCCGATCTGATAGCGTCCGGAGACGTCCGTCGTGGCGCGGGCATCTCGGCCGCTCACCGAGATCGTGGCCCGCTCGACGGGGCGATTCCCGTCGGCGGTGGAGATGGCGCCGGCGACCGTGCCACCGGACTGCGCCGACAACATGGCCGGCAACGCGAGGGAAAGTGCGGCCAGCGAAAGCGGTCCGCAGGTACGCGGCCACGACGACTTTACAATGATCATCAGATTCTCAGCTGTTGAGGAGAGACAACACTGAGAGAACGCCGGCCCGTGTCACGCTTCCGCGACGTAACGCGTGGTAGTGCGGTAACGCCTACGTGACGATCGGGTGCGCGACGACAGCTATCGCAACGGCCGTGGCAACGGTAACCGCAACCGCCAGAACACGGATGACGCCGATCACACCGAACCAACACAGATAAGCAACCTGCGATGATTTCGACGAGGCGCCTTTTGCTTATCCGTGTTGGTTCGGTGTATTCCGTGTCATCCGTGTTCTGGCCGTTGCAGTTGCGGTTGCCGTTTTCCTACGCCCGGACCGATAGCGCACCCCTCGGCGCCGGTGCTACAATCGAGGGTTCGCCGAACCTCCACCTCGTCCCGAGCCACATGTCCCAGTTTCGTCCTTCTTCGCTGCCGCGCCTGTTCGCGGCGGCGGTCGCCCTCTCCGGCGCCACGTCTGTTCTGCCAGCCCAGGCACCGGACGCCCCGTTCCTGCGCGTTCGGGTGGACGAGGCCCGCAATCGCGCCTTGCTCGACATTCCTGCCGCGCAGATGGGGAAGGACTTCCTGCACCAGGTCACGCTCACGACCGGCCTCGGGCAGGCCAATGGCCCCGGTCTCGATCGTGCCCAGATGGGGCAGAGCGTGGTCGTTCGCCTCGAGCGGCGCGGCAATCGCGTGCTGATGGTGCGGGACAACTGGAGCGTGCGAGCGCCCAACGGCGACGCCGGTAACAAGCAGGCGGCCTCGGACGCCTTCCCGCGCTCGGTGGTGGCCTCGTTCACGATCGATGGTGAGAAGGACGGCGTGACCACCGTGGACGCCACGTCGCTCTTCCTGGCCGACGCCTACGGGGTGGCCGATGCCCTCCGTGGGGGCGCTGGACCGGGCGGCGTGGGCGCCGGCGGCTCGGCCGGCGCGTATCGCGTGGACGCGACCCGCAGCTGGCTCGATACCGCGCGCACCAAAGCCTTTCCCAAGAACGCCGAAGTGCATGCCGTCCTCACCTTCGTGAGCGATGCCCCCGGCGGACTCGCGCGCCGCGCGGCGCCCGATCCCAAGGCGATGACCTTCGAGGAGCACCACTCGCTGGTCGTGCTCCCTGATCCCACCAGCTATCGCCCGCGCAACTTCGATCCGCGCTTCGGCTACGGCGGCACGCAGTTCGCCGATTTGTCTCAGGGCTTCGACGGCACCTATCGCTCGGGGTTCATCAATCGCTGGCGCCTCGTGCCCAAGGATCCCGCGGCGTATGGTCGCGGCGAGCTCGTGGAGCCCGTCACGCCGGTTACGTACTACCTCGACCCCGGCATTCCCACCCAGTATCGCGAAGCGCTGCGGCAGGGTGGCAACTGGTGGGCCAAGGTGTTCGAGGCGGCCGGCTTCAAGAATGCCTTCCGCGTGCTCGACCTGCCCGCTGGCGCCGACCCGATGGACGCCCGCTACAACATGCTGATGTGGGTGCACCGCTCCGGTCCCGGCCCGAGCGTGGGCCCCAGCTACAGCGACCCGCGCACCGGCGAGATCATCCGCGCCATGGTGCGTATGGACGCCTGGCGCTCGCTGGTGGATTACAATATCTGGGCCGGCACCGTGCCGGCGTCCGGTCCGCGTGGCCCGAACGTGGACGCCGAGACGTTCGCCATGTCGCGCCGTCGTCAGCATGCGGCCCACGAAATCGGCCACACGCTCGGCCTGTCGCACAACTACATCGCGCATTCGCAGGGCCGCACGTCGGTGATGGACTATCCGTATCCGCTGATCACGCTCGCCGCCGACGGCACCCCGGATCTGCGCGACGCGTATCGCAAGGGCCCCGGCGCGTGGGACACGCTCGCCATCAAGCTCGGCTACACGTGGTATGCCGACAGCGCGTCGGAAGCGAAGGGACTCGACGCGATCATGAAGGATGGTCTCGCGCGCAACGTGCGCTTCATCAACGACCAGTATGCGAGCGCCAACGGGTCCATTCCGGAAGTGACGCGCTGGGTGGAAGGCGCCACGATGTTCGACGCCGTCGAGCGCACCTCGAAGGTGCGTCGCGTGTTGATGGACAAGTTCGACGAACGCGCGATCAAGCCGGGCGAGCCGATGGCGCTGCTCAACATGCGCTTCGCCCACGTGTACTTGCATCACCGCTACTCGCTGGAAGGCCTCGCCAAGAACATCGGCGGCATGGACTTTACGTTCACGCTGCGCGGTGACGGGCAGACGCCCACCACCATCGTGCCCGCCGCGACGCAGCGTCGCGCGCTCACGATGGCGCTCGATGCCATTCAGCCGAGCGAGCTCACGGTGCCCGAGCGCGTGCAAAAGATGATCCCGCCCGCGCCGCCGGGCTTCAACGCCGACATGACGTGGATCGACAGCAACGGCGGCACGACGTTCGACGCCGTCACACTGGCCGGCGGCCTCGCTACGGAAGTGATTGGTTATCTGCTCGATCGCGAGCGCCTCGCGCGCGTGGTGCTCATCGCCGGACGTGACAACGCCGCCCTTTCGCTCGACGAAGTGTTGCGTGCCGTAGTGCAGCGTACGTGGGGCAGCACCGCCGCGACCGCGGCCGCCGACAAGGCCGTGCAGCGCGCTGCGCAGCGCGCTGCCCTTGATGCGATCCTCGACCTGGCTGGCGACAAGCGGGCCATGCCCGATGTGCGCGCCGGCGCCCTCATGCATGTGAAGGCGCTCGACACGCAGCTCGCCAGCCTGACCTCCACCGACGCCGCCATGCAAGCGCACGTGGCGTCGGCACGCCACGACATCGCGCGCTTCAT
>CAMBRJ010000040.1 GCA_945870175.1 Gemmatimonas phototrophica | reverse complement strand
TTCACGCAACTCGACCTCGAGATTCCCTCGACCGGGCTGGTGATCGTTGGCGAGAACGGACATGGCAAAACGAACCTCCTCGAAGCCGTCGCGTATCTCGCGTTGCTGCGATCGTTTCGCGGCGCACGCGACGCGGATGTGGTGCGTTTCGGGGCACCGGCATTTCACGTCCGCGCCGAGCTGACGCACCCATCGGCGTTCAACACCGTGAGCGTCGGCTTCGAACGCAGCACGCGACGCAAGCGGGCCACGCTCGACGGCGTGGAGCAGCCGCGGCTCACGAGTGCGCTCGGTGCGGTGCCGTCGGTGGAATTCTCGCCGGCCGACGTGGCGCTGGTGGGCGGTGGCCCCAGTGAGCGGCGGCACTATCTCGACGTGATGCTGGCGCTGTCGTCGCGCGCGTACCTGCAGGCGCTGCAGTTGTATCGCGGCGCCCTGCTGCGACGCAATGCTGCGCTCCGGACGGCGCAGCGCGACGGCGCGCGCAGTACGGAGCACGATTCGCGGGTGAGCGTGTGGGAGCCGGCCTTGGCGGAGCACGGCGGCTTCGTGGCGGCAACGCGACACCGCTTCGTGCGCGACCACACGGAGCGCTTCACGCAGCTGTCGGCCGCCATCGGCGAGCGACAGACGGTGGTAATGCAATACGCGGCCACCGGCGGTGAGACCGCGGACGACCAGCTCACGAGCGCCGAGGCGCAGGCCGAGGCGTATCGTCGGGCCTATGCGCAGCAGCGCACGCAGGAGCTGCGTCGTGGCGTCACGTTGGTGGGCCCGCATCGCGACGATCTGCAACTGCTGTTGGGCGGTCGCGACTTGCGCACGTTCGGATCGGCGGGACAACAGCGCAGCGCAGCGATCGCGCTGCGTCTGCTCGAACTGGCCACGTTACGTGCGGCGGTCGGTTATCCGCCCCTGTTGCTGCTGGATGATCCGTTCGCCGAGCTCGACGTCGGACGGGCGGGTCGCGTGCTGGCACTGCTTGAAGATGCGGGCGCCTCGCAGGTGTTGTTGGCCGTGCCGCGCGTAGACGACATTCCGGCGGCGTTCACGCGTCTCGCGCAGCGCACCATGTGTGACGGCCTGCTGCAGCCGCTGGCGAGGCCCGCGTGAGTGCCGATCCCAAGAAGCGCGCCCCCGCCAAGCTTGGCGATGTGCTCGCCTCGGTGCTGCGGCAGGCGGGGCTCACCGATCGCGTGGCGCAGGCGGCGGTGATTCCGGAATGGCCGACGTTGGTGGGGGCACAGATCGCCACCGTAACGGAGCCGTTGCTGTTGCAGCAGGATGGCACGTTGGTGGTGATGGTGAAGACGCACGCCTGGATGCAGGAGCTGACGTTCCTCGAGCCCGAGCTGTTGCGGTCGTTGAACCGGGACCCGTCGCGTCCACCGGTCACCCGTCTGCGCTGGATGCTGCAGCGCTGAGCCTGCCCTCCCCGCAAGTTGTTCCACAGCAACGACTTGCGATATGACCGCCGAGTTGCTTGCGGAGGCCGGACCGACTACATTTAGGGGTTGTGTTTGCAGGCCAGTCGGCTGGCCGCAGCAGTTCAATTCTTCGGGATATCCCCACCTCATGGCGAATAGCAGCGAACAGCCCGAGAACGGGTACGGCGCAAACAGCATCACCGTTCTCAAGGGGCTCGAAGCGGTCCGCAAGCGCCCCGGCATGTACATCGGCTCCACGTCGGCGCGCGGCCTGCATCACCTCGTGTACGAAGTGGTGGACAACTCGATCGACGAAGCATTGGCCGGCCATGCCGACCGCGTGCACGTGATCATTCACGCCGACGATTCCATCTCCGTTGAAGACAACGGCCGTGGTATTCCCGTGGACATGCACCCGATCGAAAAGATGCCGGGTGTGGAGCTGGCCATGACGGTGCTGCACGCCGGCGGCAAGTTCGACAAGGACACGTACAAGGTGTCCGGCGGTCTGCACGGTGTTGGCGTGTCGGTGGTGAACGCCCTGTCGCAGCAGCTGAAGGTGTGGATCAAGCGCGACGGGAAGGAGCACTACATGGACTTCGCGCGCGGCATCACGCAGACGAAGCTCAAGGTGATGCGCGCGGTCGCGGCGAAGGAAACGGGCACGCGCGTGTGGTTCAAGCCCGACGCCGAGATCTTCCAGGAAACGCTGCGGTACGAGTGGGTCACCCTCGCCAGCCGTCTCCGCGAGTTGGCGTATCTGAACAAGGGTATTCAGATCACGCTGCGCGACGAGCGCCCCGATGAAATGAAGGACGGCCAAGCGCGTGAAGAAGTCTTCTTCGCGCGCGGCGGCCTGAAGGAGTTCGTGACGTACCTCATCGGCCACAAGAAGCCGTTGCATCAGGACGTGGTCTACATCGACACGACCCGCGACGACATCGGCATCGAGATGGCGCTGCAGTACAACGACAGCTACGCCGAGAACGTGTTCTCGTTCGTGAACAACATCAACACGCACGAAGGCGGCACGCACCTCACCGGTTTCAAGAGCGCGTTGACGTTGGTCATCAACAAGTACATCCAAGAAAAGTCGACGCTCAACAAAAAGGACAAGGAAACGCGCTTGTCCGGCGACGACGTGCGTGAAGGCCTCACGGCCGTGCTGTCGGTGAAGGTGCTGGAGCCGCAGTTCGAAGGGCAGACCAAGACCAAGCTCGGCAACTCGGAAGTGGAAGGCGCGGTGCGCAGCGTGATGAACGAATTGCTCACGCAGTACCTCGACGAGCATCCGAAGTCGGCCAATATCATCATCGACAAGGCGATGTCGGCGGCGCGCGCGCGCGAAGCGGCCCGCAAGGCACGCGATCTCACGCGCAAGAAATCGGCGCTCGACGTGGCCAACCTGCCCGGCAAGCTGGCCGACTGCTCCCTCTCCGACCCGGCGCTCTGCGAGATCTACCTCGTGGAAGGTGACTCGGCCGGTGGGTCGGCCAAGCAGGGACGCAAGCGCGATTTCCAGGCCATTTTGCCGCTCCGTGGCAAGATCATCAACGTGGAAAAAGCGCGCTTCGACAAGGTGCTGAACAACGAGGAAATCCGGACGATCATCACGGCGATCGGCTCGGGCATCAAGGAAGAGTTCGACCTCACGAAGACGCGCTACCACAAGATCATCATCATGACCGACGCCGACGTGGACGGCGCGCACATTCGTACGCTGCTGCTCACGTTCTTCTTCCGACAGATGCCGGAGCTGATCGACGCCGGCTACATGTACATCGCGCAGCCGCCCCTCTATCGCGTGTCCAAGGGCAAGGAAGAGTTCTACGCCTACACGGAGAAGGAGCGCGACGGCTACGTGGAGCGTCTTGGCGGTCCTGAAGGGCGCGGCAACATCATGATCCAGCGCTACAAGGGTCTCGGTGAAATGAACCCCGAGCAGCTGTGGAAGACCACGATGGATCCGGAAACGCGCACGATGTTCCGCGTGACGATGGACGATGCCGTGCTGGCCGACCAGACGTTCCAGACGCTGATGGGCGACGAAGTCGAACCGCGCCGGTTGTTCATCGAAACGAATGCGCGATTCGTGAGCAATCTGGACATTTAGGGCGAGCGCTGCAGCACCTCCTTCCGCAAAACCCGACACTCACGACAGTGTCGGGTTTTGCGTTTTCGTGAGGTGAAGCACCCGCGTCCTTACCGCCCGAATGGATTCGAGAACCGCACATCCGTGAGGAACGTGTTGTCCGTGAGCGTCCCCAGGAACGCCACCAATGACGCCCGATCGGCGACCGACAGATTGAGCCGCAACGGCGGCCCGTTGCCTCCGCCGCCGCCACGCAGTCGGTTATCGAGGCCCGGATTGTTTTGTACGCCGGTGTCGTAGAACGCGATCACCTGCTGCAGCGTCTGAAAGCGGCCATCGTGCATGTACGGCGGGCGCACGGCGATGTTGCGCAACGACGGCGCCTTGAAGCGTCCGTTCCCGGCCCCGATGTCGGTGATCGTGGCGTCGAGCCCGGTATTGTGCGTGTTGTCGCTGATGTGCGCGTTGGTGCCGTGACAGCGCGCGCATCCGGCGCGGCCGTTGAAGAGATCCTGCCCGGCCAGCTCCTGCGCCGTGAACGAGGCGGCAAAGTTCGGCACACCGTTCACCCCGAAGGCGCGGTCGAACTTGGAGGTCACCGACACCAGTGATCGCACGAACTGCGAGAGGGCGAGGCTGACCCGATCGCTCGTGATCTCGTTCGTACCGAATGCGGCGGTGAACAGCGCCGGGTAGTACGTGGTGGCCGAGAGCTTGGTGAGCACGTTCGGCAGCGTCATGCCCATTTCCGTGCCATCCTGAATGGGCTGGAGCACCTGTGCTTCCAGACTCGCCGCGCGTTCATCCCAGAAAAACCGGGCGTTCGCGTAAAAGCGCGCATTGGTCAGCCCCATGCTGTGGCGGCCGGTGAATCCGCCGGCAAAGCCACGGCTCAACGTGGCCGTATCGGAGAATGCAAACTGCTGTTGGTGGCACGAACTGCACGACACGCGATCGTTCACGGACAGCCGACGGTCATAGAACAGCACGCGACCAAGCGTCGCGCCCGCGTTCGTGGTGCGGTTCGATGCCGGCGTGTTGTCGGCGCCGATCGGGCTGCCGGCATTAGGCGCGGCCTGCGAGAAGTGCCGTGGTAGCGGGTTACTCGCGTCGTCGTACAGGAGCGTCGCGGACGGTAGCGTTGGCACGGTGAGATCTGCCGCAAACACCACGATCGAGAAACTGTGCGACGCACTGCTGCCACCGTTGTCCCGCGCGGTAATCGTCACGGTGTAGACGCCGGGGGCGACGGCGGTGCCTGCGATACGCCCGTTCGCGGCCGACAGTCCACTCACCGCCGGCGTGAACGACACGGTGTACGTGAGGCCCGACTTCCGTGGATCGCTGAACGCCGTGCCGGCCTTCGTGGCGTCGTACGCGAATGGCACCCCGACCATCGCCGCTTGCGCCGTATTCGGCGACACGACGGCGACGGGATCGGTGTTTGGCGTGACCGTCGTGGTGTCGATCACGACGGGACTGGTGGTGGCATCACCGGCGCACGCGGTGAGCGCGAGCGATGCCGTGATGAGCGCGATCAGTTTGAAGTGGCGCATGGCGGAAGTCTCGGCCGTAGAGAGCGGGCACTGACATGGACGTCTTGTGTTCCTCAACACGGCGCCGGCGTCCTGACCCTACGTACCCGCGTGTGGCGCCACAAGAAAAAGGCGCAGGATCATGGAGATCCCGCGCCCTTTGCACCATCGACCTGCGCCCGTGTTACGGCGTGAGGAACACACCCTTCGCTTCGCGCGACAACTGCGCCGAGAAGTTCAGCGCGACAATGATCAGCGCCGCCGTGATGACCGTGAACGCGATGTAGCAGATCGTGGTGACCGTCGTCTCCATACCGCCCGTGGGGGTCGGCGTGACGACGTACATCAGCAGCCCGTACAGCCCAAGGAGGGGGAGCACAGCGGCGGCGGCCACGAGACTGAGCAGACGGTTCGTGTTCATGATATGGCGACTAGGACGCGACGCGTCGGTGATCAAAAGGCAGCCGCATGACGGCTACAGGGCAAACTATCCGGGCGAGTCGTACAGTTCCACCCCCGCCTCGGTGACCCGGTGCGAGATGAGCGGCAGCGGGGGCTCGGCCTCCTCGGCGATCGTGACCGCGGTGCGCAGGGCCGCCAGACCGGCATTCACCCCGGCCCGATCCTTCGCAAAAACGGTGGCGAGCGGCTCTCCGGCCCGTACGATATCGCCGGGTCTGGCCGTGATCACAAACCCCACGCTGGGGTCGATGCCGTCTTCCACCTTGGTCCGCTGTCCGCCCAGGGCGGTGATGCCGCGGCCAATGGCCTTCGGCTCCACCTGCGCGATCACGCCGCCACGAGGGGCCAGAAACAGCTCGCATTCGGCCGCCTGAGGCAGGATCGACAGGTCGTCGAGAACCCGTGGGTCACCGCCTTGGGCCGCGATGATCTGCTGGAACTTGGCCGCGGCGCGACCGCTCGAAATCGCGACCGCCATCCGGGTGAGGGCATCGTCGCGATCGGCCGCCACGCCCGCCAGCACCAGCATTTCGGCGCCGAGGGCATAGGTGACCTTCATGAGATCGGGCGGGCCCTCGCCGCGGAGTGCCATGATCGCTTCCTCGACTTCGAGCGCATTGCCGCAGGCCCGCCCGAGCGGCCGGTCCATGGCCGTCATGAGCGCCACGACGGGACACCCATGGTCAGCGCCGAGTTCGATCATGGTACGAGCCAGGGCAAGTCCGCGGTCGAGTTCCGGCAGAAAGGCACCCGAGCCGCGTTTCACGTCGAGCACGAGCCCAGTGAGGCCTTCCGCGAGCTTTTTCGACATGATGCTCGCTGAGATCAGCGGAATGCTCTCCACAGTCGCCGTGGCATCACGCAGAGCATACAAGCGGCGGTCGGCGGGGGCGATCTCACGCGTCTGCCCGATCAGCGCGCAGCCGATGCGTTCCAGCTGCTCGGTGGCGCGGGCCAGCGAGAGATCGGTACGAAACCCGGGGATCGATTCGAGCTTGTCGAGGGTTCCTCCGGTGTGTCCCAGACCGCGACCCGACATCATGGGGACCGCCACCCCAAGGCAGGCCACCAACGGCGCCAACACGAGCGACACCTTGTCGCCCACCCCGCCGGTGGAATGCTTGTCGACGCGCGCCATCGTGAGATGGTCGAGGTCGAGCATGGCGCCGCTGTGCAACATGGCATCGGTGAGGGCACCGATCTCGTCGCGATCAAGCCCGTTGAAATAGATGGCCATCGCCAAGGCGGCCATCTGGTAGTCCGGTACCTCGCCTGTCGCGTACTGCGACATGAGCGTGCGCCACTCAGCGGGAGTAATTCGACCGCCGTCGCGCTTTCGCTCGATCAGCATGCGTGTCAACATTCAATGCTCATGATGCAGCCAACCTACATCCTCGCGGTCCGCTCCGCATGTCACGTGGCGTGCCAGCTTGCAACACGCGCGGCACGACGCGCGGCACGACGCGCGGCGATTCGTCTCGCCGTGGGTTCCGCATTGCTCGCACTGCCGGGCCTGCCACTGGCACCGTGTGCCCTCGCCTCGCAGAACGTCAGCGATCTGTTGACCGCGGGAGACCGGGAAAGCGCGGCGCGGCGTTCGCGCGCGGCGCTCGACAATTTCGAGCGGGCGGTTCAGGCGGAGCCCACCTCGTACCCCGCGCTCTGGAAGGCGGCCCGCGAAGCGGTGGACCTCGGCGAGTTCGAGTCGAATGCCGAGACGCGCACGACGTTGTATCGGCGAGCCACGGACTACGCGCGACGGGCCGTGCTGGCGAATACGAACGATGCCGAGGGGCATTTCCAGCTGTCGCGCGCCGTGGGCCGCACCGCACTCGCCGCGAATCCGCGCGATCGCGTGTCGTATGCGCGCGAAGTGCGCGAGGAAGCGCTCAAGGCGCTCCAGCTTTTCCCGAAGCATCCCGGCGCGCTGCACGTGCTCGGTGTCTGGAACGCCGAGGTGATGCGACTGAACAGCTTTTCACGGGCCATGGCCAAGGCCTTCCTGGGCGGACAGGTGCTTGGCTCCGCCAGTTGGCCGGAAGCGATCCGCTACCTGGAAGCATCGGTCGTCGTGGAACCCGATCGCCTCGTGCACCATCTGGATTTAGCGCGCGTGTACCGCGACGCCGGGCGCCGGACCGACGCGCGCGCCGCCTATCAGGCGGCCCTGCGCGCGCCGCTCCAGGACGCGAACGACGCGCGCTATCGCAAGAGCGCCGACGAGGAGCTGACAAAGCTCAGGTAGGCATGACCACCGGGCGAAACGCCGGGCCGATTGGTCGGCACCGATAAGCAGCCCGGGCCCGCGTGAATGGCCATCCATGCGATCGCCGCCCCTGTCCCCTCGAGATACATTCTTCGCATGAGCGTCGTTCCCTCCCCCACCGTGCAGCGCGCTGCAGATTTGCGCGCTGCGGATTTGCGCGCTCGGCTGACCCGCGCGCAGCACGAGTACTACGTGCTCGACCGTCCCGCCCTGTCGGATGTCGAGTACGACCAGCTTTTCCGCGAGCTGCAGGCCATCGAGCAGGCGTACCCGACACTGCGCACGGAGGATTCGCCGACGCTCCGTGTCGGTGCCCCTGTGCAAAGCGCGTTCCAGACCCATCGGCATCTGGTGCGGATGCTGTCGCTGGACAACGCGTTCGACGAGGCCGAGTTGCTGGCGTTCGAACAGTCGATCGAACGCGTGGTGGGCGCCGCCGTGCACAAGAGCGGGTATACGGTCGAGCTCAAGATCGACGGGGCGGCCATCGCGCTCACGTACCGCGACGGGGTACTGGTAACGGGCACCACGCGTGGCGACGGCACGGAGGGCGAAGACGTGACGGTGAACATCCGCACGATTCGTGGCGTGCCGCTACGACTGCTGGGCGACGGGCATCCGCCGCTGCTGGAGATTCGGGGTGAGGTGTACATGCCCTTCGCCGGCTTCGAGGCCATGAACGAAGCGCGGGTGGCCGCCGGCGAGCCGGTGTTCGTCAATCCGCGCAACGCGGCGGCCGGCGCCCTTCGGCAGCTCGATCCCGCTATAACCGCGCAGCGTCCGCTGCGCTTTTTCGGTTACGCCGCCGTGCTGCCCGACGGCACGGCGCCGGCGCGGACGCAGTGGGATCTGCTGGCACAACTGACCGCGTGGGGCATTCCGGTGGCGCCGCATCGCGAGCACTGCCACACGATGGCCGAGGTATCGGCGTGGGCGCATACCGTCGAGCATGATACGCGAGCGACGCTCGGCTTCGCGATCGACGGTGGTGTGGTGAAAGTGAACGAGATGTCGCTGCAGGACGAACTCGGTGTGCGCACCGATCGCACGCCGCGCTGGGCGATCGCCCGCAAGTTCGCACCCGACATGGCGGTGACGACGCTGATTCGCATCGACGTGAGCGTAGGGCGCACGGGTGTGCTCACGCCGTTCGCGGTGCTCGAGCCGGTGGATGTGGGCGGGGCGACGGTCACCTATGCCTCGTTGCACAACGCCGATCAGATCGCGAAAAAAGATCTGCGCGACGGAGACTGGGTGCAGGTGGTGCGCGCCGGCGATGTGATTCCCTACGTGCTCGGGCCGGTACCGGAGCGGCGCAATGGCAGCGAACAGCCGTGGACCATGCCCACGCACT
The DNA here is from genome assembly GCA_945870175.1 of Gemmatimonas phototrophica. Taxonomy (GTDB): domain Bacteria; phylum Gemmatimonadota; class Gemmatimonadetes; order Gemmatimonadales; family Gemmatimonadaceae; genus Gemmatimonas; species Gemmatimonas phototrophica_A. The sequence goes on along the minus strand of CAMBRJ010000040.1, from coordinate 3,095 downwards.
GCCCGCGCTGCGATTCGCCCACCCATCGCTACGGCGACGACGTCGCGACGTACTGCCCGAACGTGGCATGTCCCGGCCGTCAGCTCGAAGGGCTGGTGCATTTTTCAAGCAGAGATGCGCTCGACATCGAGGGATTGTCGTACGCGCGCATCCAGCAGCTGCTCGAAGCCGGCTACATCACGGATTTCTCGGATCTGTTCGGTCTCACCGTGGAGCAACTCGTCTCGCTCGAGCGCTTCGGCACGAAGAGCGCCGAAAATCTGGTGGCGGCGATCGCGGCGGCGAAGCACCAGCCGTTATCGCGCTTGTTGTTCGGGCTCGGCATCCGGCATGTTGGGGCGCAGGCGGCGCAACTGTTGGCGAAGCAGTTCGGCAGCATGGAGGCGATCATCGCCGCCACACCGGAGCAGTTGGGTGCCGTGCGCGGCATCGGCGACATCATCGCGGCGTCCGTGTCCTCCTATTTCGCCGATCCGACGTCGCGCGCCTTGGTGGAACGCTTGCGCGCGCGCGGCGTGCGCGTCGACGAGCCGAATGCGGTGCAAGCCGACGGCCCACTCACCGGCGCCACGGTGGTCCTCACGGGCTCCCTGCCCACCCTCTCACGGACCGATGCCGCCGCGCTGGTGGAAGCGGCCGGCGGGCGCGTCACCAGCAGCGTGTCCAAGAAGACCACCTTCGTGGTGGCCGGCGAGGACGCGGGCAGCAAGCTCGAGAAAGCCCTCGAACTGGGCATCGAGGTGATCGAGGAAGCCGAGCTGATTCGGCGGACCGGGCGATGAGACCGACACACTCCCGGCACCATCCATCACACCGTCGCCGCTTGACGTGACCCCTTTCTGGCGCGAGCGTCACCGGAATATGAGTACTTCGCTTCCTTTCCTGACCACCCGCACCGTCACGGTGCCGGTCGAATTCTTCGACGGGCTTCGCCGGTCTACCCAGCGGGCGTATCCGGCCGTCCCGGTCGACGCCGTCCGTGACGCGGGTTACGCGGCAGGGCAGGCGCTGTTCGACCACTTCTCGGCGTGGCTGGCAGATCGCAGCGAGCACGGCCCCGACGTGCTGCTCGACAGCCGATTCCCGATTCTGCTGCGGGAATACTTCTTCGAAATTGGCTGGGGGATGGTCCAGCTTTCGTCCCTGAGCGAAGCCGTGATGGTGCTCGACGCGAACAACTGGGGGGACGCGGCGGCCGCGGCCAGCGGCTGCCCGGTGTCCACGGGGCTCTTCGCGGGTTTCTTCGGACGGCTGGCCGATGCCCCGCTCTCGGTGCTTGAAGTGACCCCCGATTCGGCCGCCGAGGGGCAGTGTCGCTTCCTGCTTGGCTCGGTCGACGTGCTCCACTACGTGTGGGAAGCGATGGAACGCGGTATTCCCTACGAGCGGGCCGCCACGAGCGCCTGATGGGCCCTGGCCGGAGACATCTCAGACCCCGGGAATGAGTCCGGCGTACTTGGGGTTCGGCCGGAGTTCGCCGTCGATCAGGATGTCGCGGTCCCACGGCAGAACGATCATGCTCTGGGTCGCTAACGCGAAGTAATCCGGGACGAAAGTACCGGTCTTGAAGCTGACAGCGGTGCGCACTTCACGGGCGCCACCATTGCCCACCGCGCCGACGGCCAACCGCATGGTCTGGCCGGAGTCGCAGGTTTCGTCGACGACAAGCACTCGCTTGCCCTTCACTTCGAGGGGCGCCGCGCCAAAGACCGCCGGCGTGTCGCGAAGCGCCGCGTCGCTGTAGCGACGCGAGACGAGAATCGAGTGGAACGGCAGGTCGAGAATGGCCGCCACCGCCGCGCCTGGCACGACCCCCGCCGTCGCAATACCGATGACGAGTTCCGGCGTCCACTCGCGCGCCACCCGCACGGCGAGGGCACGGGACAGCTCCCCGAAGAGCGGCCAATCCACGATCATGACGCCCTTGGACGGATCGGGTGCGTACGGCTGTGGTGCGGTCATCGTGGCCCTCCGGTATGGGATCCCGCAGTGTACACGGAGTGTAGCCCTCCATGAGGAACGCGGCAACGCGGATTCCCCTCACCACCCGCACGGCGGCTTGTTGACGAGGCGCTGTCCCGGTAGTTTAGCCGATTGATCGCAGCTCTCCTTTTTTCTTTCTCCGATCCACTGCGAGCGCATGAATTGGTGGCGCCGTCTCGTGGACGGCTCGTCCGGGCGCAAGCCGCGCCCCACGGACTTCCTGGCTGAAGCGCTCGATCTCGAGTCGCGCGGCGATTATGCCAATGCTCTGACGTCGTACCGACTCGCCTTGCGCGACCGGCCCGACGACCTCGGCGTTTTGCAGAACATCGCGATCGCGTTCTCGAAGACCGGGCAACCCGAAGAGGCCATTCGGACGTATCGGCGCGCCCTGCAGCTCGATGCCGAATCGCCGGGGGCCCATTACGGCCTCGCGTTTCTGCTCCTGAAGCGGGGCGATACGGCGCACGCCGCCATGCATCTCGAGTCGTTCCTCCAGGGCAGTACCGAGCAGGACCCGGCGTCCGCCCGATTTCGTGCGCACGCACAGCGCACGCTGGCGCAGTTGCAGGGTGCCCCGGACGATTCCGACGGCCAGTATCAGGATCCATCAGCGCCATCCGGCGATGACGATGGATCGGCCTCCACGAACGAGGGCTGACGTGGGACGCGTGCTCTCGATCGTGAGTCAGAAGGGTGGCGTCGGCAAGACGACCACGGCCGTCAACCTGGCGGTCGCGTTCGCGCGCCGCGGGCTCAAGACGCTGCTGATCGACGCCGATCCCCAGGGGGCGGTGCGCTATGGCGTGGGGTTACGCCGTGGCCACCCCACCGTCGGGTTCGATGACTACCTGCGGGGCGAGAAGTCGCTGCGCGAAGTGATTCTGCCCACCGCGCTGCCGTGGCTGCGCGTGATCCTCGCCGGCAGTGTCAGCGAGTCGGTCGACCACTCGGACTTTCAGCATCGCGTCGGCGAAAGCACCGTGCTGGCCGATCTGCTTGCCATGGCTCGCGAGCGGTGTCACGTGGTCGTCGTCGACACGCCGCCGGGGCTCGGGGCCATCACCCGTCGCGTGTTGGCGGCCAGTCAGCACGTGGTCGTGCCTTTGCAG
>CAMBRJ010000039.1 GCA_945870175.1 Gemmatimonas phototrophica | reverse complement strand
CCATCGTCGCCCCGCACACGTCGAACTGGGATTTCCCAATCGGTCGGGCCGCCAAGTGGGCCCTCGGTTTCGACGCCCATTGGTGGGGGAAGCACACGCTGTTCGTGCCCCCGCTCGGCTGGTTCATGCGCGCGAACGGCGGCATTCCGGTCGATCGCAAGCACTCCCAAAATGCCGTGGAGCGCACCATCGAGGCGTTCCGGTCACATGAGCGATTCGCGCTGGCGCTGGCCCCTGAGGGCACCCGCAAGAAGGTGGCCGGGTGGCGTAGCGGCTTCTGGCACGTGGCAAAAGGCGCTAATGTGCCTATCTGCTGCGTCGCCCTCGATTTCCGACGCAAAGTGATACGGCTCGGGCCCACCACGATGCCCGAGGAAGCGGATCCCGCCACGGGCATCGCCCGCATCCGGACGTATTACGCGGACGTGGCCGGATACGACCCCTCACAACAAACCTGATGCTCGCATCGCTTCCGCGCCGCACCGTTGTTCCGTCCGCGCGGTGCACCGTCGCGCTGCTCGCCGTCCTGATCACCGCATCGACGTCCCGCCTACCCGCGCAGGGGGCGGACAGCACCCGAGCCACCGTCGGTCAGGCCGTTCGCGCCACGCGCGCGCCGGACATCGATGGTCGAGACACCGACGCCGTCTGGCGCGACGCCACGCCGATGACGGCGTTCCGCCAGTTCGAGCCAGGAGAAAATCTCGAGCCGACCTTTCGGACCGAAGCACGTGCCGCCTACGACGATCGCTATCTGTATGTCATCGTGCGGGCGTTCGATCCGCACCCCGACAGTCTCGCCTCGCTGCTCTCACGGCGCGACGTGAAGACGGCGAGTGATCAGCTCAAGATCGTCATCGACGCGTATCACGATGGACGCACGGGCATCGAGCTCGTGGTCAATCCGGCTGGCGTGAAGCGCGACTATTCGATTTACGGCGACATCACCGAAGACGCGACATGGGATGGCGTGTGGGACGTCGCCACCAGCATCGACAGTCTGGGGTGGGTGGCCGAGTATCGCGTGCCGTTCAGCCAGCTACGATTTACCGCGAAGGATGTGCACACCTTCGGCTTCGGTGTGTGGCGTGACATCACGCGATTGAACGAACGTTCCGGCTGGCCGCTGAACCGGCCATCGCGCCGCACGCTCATCTCCCAGCTCGGGACACTCGAAGGCATTACCGGTATCGGCACGCCGCGCCGACTCGAGCTCTTGCCGTATTCCGTCACCAAAAGCGTCCCGAATCCGAAGTCGGGACCCGGTGGCCAACGCGAGTCGCTGGCCGGCGGACTCGATCTCAAGGCCGGCCTCGGATCGCACGTCACCATCGACGCCACCGTGAATCCCGATTTCGGTCAGGTCGAAGCCGATCCGGCCGTGCTCAATTTGTCCGCCTTCGAAATTCGCTTCGACGAGCGCCGCCCCTTCTTCCAGGAGGGCGCCGGGCTCTATCGGTGCGGCGGATCATGCGAGGGCATCTTCTACACTCGTCGTATCGGCCGCACGCCGCAGATGCGGCGCTCCAACGCCGACGCGCTGTTCACCAACATCACCGCCGCCGCCAAGATCACCGGCCGCTTCGATAACGGCCTCGCGTTCGGCGTCGTGAACGCCACCACCGAAAACGTGCGCGGCGCCGACGGCACCACCATCGAGCCACAGACGAACTACCTCGTGCTGCGCGGCCTGCGCGAAATGCGTGGCGGCCGGTCACAGCTTGGCGTGGAGCTCACCGATGTGCGTCGTCGCAGCGACGCCGCCACCGATCCGTTTCTTCGGCGCGCCGCGACCACGCTGCTCCTGCAAGGCTACCATCGATTCGCCCGCGACCGATGGGAAGTCACGGGCTTCGGCGCCTTGAATGAAGTCAGTGGCTCAGCAAGATCGATCGCGCTCACGCAGCGCAACAGTGTGCACTTCTATCAGCGTCCCGATCACGAACAAACGTACGATTCCACTCGCACCGCGATGGGCGGCGTCGTGGCATCCGCCGGCATCAAGCAGGTGGGCGGTCGCATCCGATACGAGAACGCGCTGCGCTACGCGTCGGCGGGTGTCGAGATGAACGATCTCGGCTTCGTGAATCTCGTAAACGACGTGTCCTTCCGCCAATCGCTCGACCTGCGACAGCTGCGTCCCAACCGCGTGCTGCGCTCGTCGTTCTCCACCATGAGCGCGGCCACCCACTGGACCACTGGCGGACTGCTCGCCGCGCAGACACTGTCGGTGCACACCAGTGGATCGCTGTTGAACAATTGGGGCGGCGCCATCACCGCGTCGCTCAGCGACGTGGGCGGTACGCATTGTGTGAGCTGCGCACGTGGCGGCCCGGCGCTGCGGCAGTCGATGAAGAACAGCCTGCGCTTCGATGTTGTCGGCGATCCGCGCCCCGTGGTGGTGCCGCGCGCCGCGTATCGGATCGGCACCAGCGACGAAGGACGCTCGTGGTACCGCGGCGCCGACGCCGGCGCCGAATGGCGCTTTGCGAGCCGTTTCTCGACCTCGATGGCGCTCAACTACGATCAGGTCACCAACGACCAGCAGTGGATCGCCAACTTCGGCGCGTTCCTCTCCGACACCACGCATTTCACCTTCGCGCGGCTCCATCAGCACATTCTCGGGATCACCATACGAGCGAACTGGACCGCAACCCCGACGCTGTCGTTCCAGTTGTACGCCCAGCCGTTCGTGACCACCGGGCAGTACAGCAACTGGCGCGAATTGAACGACGCGCGCGCCGACGCCTACGACGACCGGTTTTCAACGTTCCGCGCCTCCGCCCCGGCCAACTTCAACGTCAAACAGTTCAACTCGAACGCCGTGCTACGCTGGGAGTACCGGCCGGCCAGCACCGTGTTCTTGGTCTGGCAGCAGGGCCGCGCGCAAGATGCGCGGAATCCCGGCGTATTCGTGCCGGGCCGCGACGTCCGCGATCTGTTCGGGGCTCGTCCGTTGAACACGCTGCTCCTCAAGGTCAGCTACTGGTTCAACCCGTAACGCTGAAGGGTCGAACATGACGGCAACGTCGTGTTTTTCGCCCCGGCCCCTTCCGCCCAGCCGATCCACCGCAGAATTTGAAGGGGTCCCTTACGAAGAGAGTTCTGAATGCGCATGACGACTGTCGGCGTGGTGGGCGCCGGAGCCATGGGGAGCGGCATTGCCGCCCTTGCGGCCTCGGCGGGCTGCCGTGTCGTGTTGCTCGACATCCCCGGCGATAGCGATCCCACGTCGCCAAACCGAAGTGCGCCCGCCAAGAACGGGTTGCAGAAGGCGATCAAGTCCAAGCCCGCCTCGTTCATGGAGGCGGCGGCCGCGACCCGTGTACGCACCGGCAACACCGAAGATCATTTGCAGCTCCTCGCCGAGTGCGACTGGATCTGTGAAGCGATCATCGAACTCGCCGAGCCGAAACAGCAGTTGTTCGCGCGCATTGAAGCGCTGATGAAGCCCACCGCGATCATCTCCTCGAACACCTCGGGCATTCCGATGTCGGTGCTGCTGGAAGGCCGTGGCGAGAAGTTCCGCCGTCGCTTCCTTGGCACGCACTTTTTCAATCCGCCGCGGTACATGCACCTGCTCGAGATCATCCCGACATCGGACACCGATCCGGCCGTGATCGGGGCCACGCGCGAGTTTGCCGAGCGCACGTTGGGCAAGGGCATCGTGATCGCGAAGGACGTGCCCGGCTTCGTCGCCAACCGCCTCGGCGTGTACGGCATGGTCGGCACCATGCGACGCATGGAGCAGCACGGACTCACCATCGATGAAGTGGACGGCCTCACCGGCTCGCTCATTGGTCGCGCCCGCACCGCCACCTTCCGCACCGGTGATCTGTCGGGCCTCGACGTGCTCGCGCACGTCACCAAGGGCATCGGTGGTGCCACCGGCGAAGACTTTGCGCTCCCCTCGTGGATGCTCGACGAACTCGTGGCCACGGGAAAACTTGGCGACAAGACGGGCGGCGGCTTCTACGCGAAAACGAAGGATGGCACGCAGACCTTCGACTGGAAATCCAAGAGCTACGGGCTGCAGCAGCGGCTCGAAGGCGGGGAGATCGGTCAAGCGATCCGTATGCCGATCGCACAACGACTGCCGGCCGCCGTCGCCATGACGGGCGCCCAGGGGGCGTTCCTGCGCGACCACCTCGCCGACGCCGCACACTACACGCTCACGCTCGCCTCCGAATTGGCGTACGACATCGTGGCGATCGACCGCGCCATGGAGTGGGGCTACGGCTGGGAAGCCGGCCCTTTTCAGATCATGGATGCCCTCGGCATCGACTGGTTGCGTGGCGAATTCCGGGCGCAGGGTAAGAGCATTCCGCCGCTGCTCGAGATGGCCAAGGAGTCGTTCTACAAGGACGGCGAGTATCTCACCTTCGACGGCACGTACGAGCCTATACCCGGCATCCCCGGTCGCCTGTCGCTGGCGAGCCTCGCGAAGCATGGACGGGTGCTCGACGACAACGGCCTCTCGCGTCTCATCGATCTTGGCGATGGTGTGGCGTGCTTCGAGTTCCGCTCGAAGATGAACAGCCTCGGCGAGGGCGTGCTGAAGGGACTCGAAAGCGCACTCAACAAAATCGAGAAGCTCGGCTTCAACGGCATGGTGATTGGCAACGAAGACCCGCGCGCCTTTAGCGTCGGCGCCGATCTCTCGCTGGTGTCATTCGCCGTGTCGGCCGGCGCGTGGGACGACATCGCGCGCTCCTGCCAGACATTCCAGGACAGCGTGATGTCGATCCGGCGGGCGCCGTTCCCGGTGGTCGTCGCACCGGCCGGCATGGCCTTGGGCGGTGGCTCGGAGTTCACGCTGCACGCCGACGGCGTGCAAGCGCACGCCGAGACGTACATGGGGCTCGTGGAGGCCGGTGTGGGCCTGTTGCCGGGCGGTGGTGGCACGAAGGAGCTGCTCATGCGCTTCACCGCCGAACTCCAGAACTACGAAGAGGTGGATCTGTTCGCCGCCGTGAAGCGAGCGTTCAAGCTCATCGCGTTTGCGACCACCACGACCTCCGCGTACGAAGCGAAGGCCATGGGCTTCCTGCGCGACAGCGATCGCATCAGCATGAACCGCGATCATCAGCTCGCCGATGCGAAGGCGCGCGTGCTCGATCTGGCTCGCGGCTATCTCCCGCCGCTCGAGCGCACGGTCCGCGCACTGGGTCGTGACGGGCTCGGCAATCTCGAGTACGCCCTCTGGGCGGCGAAGGAAGCCGGTCAGGCGTCGGCACACGACGTTCGCGTGGGCCGTGCGATCGCCTACGTGTTGTGCGGCGGCGACGGCACCCCGCGCGACGTCACCGAACAGGACCTGCTCGACCTCGAGCGCGAACAGTTCCTCAGCCTCCTCGGCACCAAGGAGACGCAGGAGCGCATCGCGTACACCCTCAAGACCGGCAAGCCGCTGCGCAATTGAGCGCGCGGCAGGAGAGATAGAGATGACCGAGGTCGTAATCGTCAGTGCCGCCCGCAGCGCGGTCGCGCGCGGCAAGGCAGATGGTGCACTCGCCGGCGTGCATCCGGTGGACTTGTCGTCCGCTGTGATGAAGGCCGCAATCGATCGCGTGGGCATCGACCCCGCGATCATTGAAGACGTACAGTGGGGCTGTGCGATGCCCGAAGCCTCACAGGGACTCAATCACGCGCGACTCGCGTGGCTCCGTGGCGGGTTCCCGGTGGAGACATCGGCCGCCACCGTGAATCGGTTCTGCTCGTCGGGATTGCAATCGGTGGCCTATGCGTCGCAGGCCATTATCGCCGGTCAGGGCGATGCCGTGATGGCGGGCGGTATCGAGATGATGTCGCAGGTGCCCATGTCAGGCTACAACGCGCGTCTCTCACCGGCGATCACCGAGAGCTATATCGGCATGGGCTTCACCGCCGAACGGGTGGCGAAGCGCTGGGAGATTTCACGTGCCGCGCAAGATCAGCATGCCTACGACAGTCAACAGCACGCGGTGTCGGCCATCACGCGTGGCGCGTTCACCGATCAGATCGTGCCGATCCATACGCAACGCTACACGTGGAAGGGCGCTGAGAAAACGGTCACCGACGTCGTGTTCGACACCGACGAATGCCCGCGTGCCGAGACGACCCTGGAAGGCCTCGCCAAGCTGCGTCCGGCGTTTTCACCCACGGGTACCGTAACGGCCGGCAATGCCAGCCCGTACTCCGACGGTGCGGCCGCCGTGCTCCTGATGAGCGCGGCCAAAGCGAAAGCGCTCGGCCTCACGCCGCTGGCGCGCTTTGTGAGCTTCGCGGTGGCGGGCGTCGATCCCGACATCATGGGCGTCGGCCCCATCAAGGCCGTACCCAAGGCCCTCGCGCGCGCGGGGCTCACGCTCGCGGATCTCAAACTCATCGAGTTCAACGAGGCCTTCTCGGCGCAGGCGCTGGCCGTGATCAAGGAACTTGGCATGGACACGAGCATCATCAACGTGAACGGCGGCGCCATCGCGCTGGGACACCCCCTCGGCGCCACTGGGGCCAAGCTCACCACGCAGCTGGTGCATGAACTCCGGCGGCGCGGCGGCGGCTACGGCATGGTCACCATGTGTATCGGCGGCGGGATGGGAGCCGCCGGCATCTTCGAGGTGTACGCGTAGGAGAACCCATGCGCCATGGGCCCGAAACGCGCGCGTTACACCCTCCCCTTCTCCGCCGCCTGCTGCGCCGCAATCCCCAGCGCTTTCACGACCTCGCCCAACACCCCAAAGCGCGGATCGCTCGTCATCCCCTGCACGTGACGCGCATAGATCTGCTGCGCGATCACTGCCACCTTGAACAATCCGAAGGTGTAGTAAAACGGCGCATCGCTCACGTCGATGCCACGGTGCGCGCCGTACGCCTGTACCAGCTCAGCGCGGGTCATGTTGCCGGGCAACGCCGTGATGCCGAGTCCCAGTGCGCGAAAGATCGGCGCATCACCCGCTTCCACCCAGTAGGCGAGGCTGGTGCCGAGATCCATGAGCGGATCCCCGATCGTCGCCATCTCCCAGTCGAGAATCGCGCGCACGCGCGACAGATCGGGCTCGAGCACGAGATTGTCGAGCTTGAAGTCGTTGTGCACCAGCGTCGCGGCGCGATCCGGCGGACGATTCGCCTCGAGCCACGCCGCAATCCCGTCGAGTGCAGGCACCTCCTCCGTACGTGCGGCAATCCATCGCTTCGACCATCCCTGCACCTGCCGCTGTACGTAGCCCTCCGGGCGCCCCAACGACGCCAGCGGCTCCGTTGAGATGTCGACCGCATGCAACTGCGCGAGTGTGTACACAAACGTCTGCGAGAGCGCCGCGAGCGTTCCCGGCACGGCCGCCGCATTCTCGGCGAACGACGCTGGTAGCGTGCCACGCAGGATCACGCCGTCGACGTGCTCCATGAGGTAGAACGGCGCACCGATCACCGCAGCGTCATCGCATCGAGCCAGCGGCTTCGGCACCGGCACACCGCTGGGATGCAGCGCGGTCAGGATGCCGTGCTCCCGACCCATATCATGCGCCACGCCCGTCTTCACGCCACGCGGTGGCCGACGCAGCACCAGCGCGCGCCGGCCGTGCTCGTGCTCGATCGTGACCAGATACGTGAGATTCGAAAACCCGGCAGGGAATTGCCTGACGTGCAGGCGAGCGCCGGCCGCCACCATCGCCGGCGCTTGCGCGGCAAGCCAAGCGAGCAGCGCGTCGGCGTCAACCTGTTCGCCGTCGCGTGAGGCGATCGTTCCGTCAATCACGCGCCATCACTCACGCGGCGCGTGTGGCGCGAGATATGGTTTCAGCGCGCGACGGGCGATCACGGTGCGATGCACTTCGTCGGCCCCGTCGTAAATGCGCGCCGCCCGCTCGTGCCGATACCACCACGCCAGAGGCGTGTCGTCGGTCATCCCCAACGCGCCGTGCGCCTGGATGGCGCGATCCAGCACCCGCTGCAGCGTATTCGCCACGAACACCTTGATGTACGCAATCTCCTCGCGGGCCGCCGCCTGCCCTTCCCGCGCCATGCGCGTGGCGGCATCCATGACCATCAGTCGCGCGGCGTGAATCTCGATGCGCGAATCGGCGATCCAGAACTGCACCTGCTGCTTATTGGCCAGCACGTCGCCCGGCGCCAGCTCGCGCTCCACCGCGCGACGACACATCAGGTCGAAGGCGCGCTCGCAGATCCCGATCCAGCGCATACAGTGATGAATACGTCCCGGCCCAAGTCGCTCCTGCGCCAAGGCGAACCCGTGCCCCTGTAATCCGAGCACGTTCGTGACCGGCACGCGCACGGCATCGAAGCGCACTTCGGCGTGGCTCGCCCAGCCGCCGCCACGCTCGCCCATTACGGCGATGTTGCGCACCAGCGTGTATCCCGGCGCGGGCAGTGGTACCAGAATCTGACTGGCACGGAAGTGCTTACGCGACTCGTCGGGATCGGTCACCGCCATCACCACGGCGAACGACGCCCCGTCGGCGCTGCTCGTGAACCACTTGTGCCCGGTGATCACGAACTCGTTGCCCTCGCGCACGGCGTGCGTGGACATGATCACCGGATTCGACCCGGCATGTTCCGGCTCGGTCATCGCGAAGCAGCTGCGGATATCACCACGCGCCAATGGCTCGAGAAACCGGGCCTTCTGTTCGTCCGTCCCGAACTGCAACAGCAGCTCCATGTTGCCGACGTCCGGCGCCTGACAGTTGCACACGTAGTGGCCGAACGGTGTCCATCCGAGCACTTCGCTCAGGCGCGCGTACGCGTCGAGCGGAAGATCGCGGCCACCGAGCGATGCCGGCAGGAACGGCGCCCACAGCCCTAGCGCGCGCGCCTGGGTGCGGAGCTGCGCGAGCACGGGCTCGTTCTCCGCCCAGGCACCGTGCAAGAGCTGCGACTCGAGGGGCACGAGCGCCTCGCGCACGAAGGTGCGGGCGGTCGCAAGCAACGCCTCCAGTTCGGCCGTACTCGGCGCGGTTCTCATGTGCGTCATGTGAGGTACCCGCCATCGACCATATACACACCGCCGGTACAATACGACGACGCATCGGACGCCAGGAACAGCGCGAGCCCGGCCACGTCGTCCGGCTCACCGATGCGGCGGATGGGCTGATGGCCGAGCACCTGATCCGCGATGTCCTTGTCCTGCCAGAGCGCCTGCGAGAAGCGCGTCTTGATGAGCCCAGGGCAGATCACGTTGGCGCGGATGCCGTCGGCGCCCCATTCCTGCGCCATCACCTTGGTGAGTGACACCAGCGCCGCCTTGCTCACGCTGTAGAGACCGAGGCCGGCCTCCGGCGACACGCCGCCAATGCTCGCCACATTCACGATGGCCCCGCTGCCACGCTGCGCCATGATCGTGTGCGCCGTACGGCAGAGTTCGAGCGGGCCCTTCACGTTCACCGCAAAGATCTTCTCAAAGGCTTCGTCGGTGGCCTGCTGCAGCGGTCCGAAAATTGGGTTCGTGGCCGCGTTGTTCACGATGATATCGATACCGTCGAAATGTTCCACCGTGCGTGCCGCCAGTTCGTGGGCGTCGGCCGCCTTCCCCATGTTCGCCGGAATACCGACGACGTCGAGCCCCTCGCCGCGCAGCGCCTGCACCACGGCGTCGACGTGCTCCACCTTGCGGCTGGAGATCGCCACGCGGGCGCCCGCTCGCGCCAGCGTGGTCGCAATCGACAGCCCGATGCCTCGGGTGCCTCCGGTGACGATCGCAACTTTACCATCGAGGCGCAGACGCGAGATCGCGTCGACCGTACGCGGGGTAATGGGCTCGTGCATGGCAGTAGGCCTAGTGAAAGGAAACCCGGAAGTGCCGTCGTCAGCGCCGATCGAGTCGCGTCACGCGGCCGATCGACGGCGGGACGATTCGGCCATTCATGCGTTCGAGATGCTGCAGCACCAGGTCGGCGGTGCGCGGTCGCGATCCGGGAGCGGCGTCGAGCACCCGACAGGCCGCAGTCGCTTCGGGAATGCGATAGCCGTCGCCGTTTCGGCACGCGGGATACGTCACGAACGATACCTGCAGCGTATCCGTCGCGCCGATCGGACGACCATTATCGCGCGTCAGCGCCCCGACGACCCGGGCGCCGCTGGGCAGCGTGGCATCGAACGCGAACCGCACCCCGCTCAGCTGCAGATACGGCCCGTTGCCGAGACCGCCACGTCCGACGCTCACCTCGAGCAGGTCGCGCAGCCGCGCTCCGCTGAGCGGGAACGTCACCACCCGTGTTTCGTCGGCGAACAGGAACACGCCCTCGATCATGTGCCGCGTGATCGGTCCCGCCGACATCACGTCATCGAAGCGCAGCGCACCGGAGTTGATCAGCGCGACGTCCGCATTCGTGCCGATACGCATCGCATCGGCGATCATGTTGCCGAAGGGGCTCTCGCGCTTCGAGATCGAATCGATCGCATTGATCGGCTCCGGCGCGACACCGAGGACACGGTCTGGACCGATACGCTGCGTGAGCGTATCGCGCCACCGCCGCACAGCGGCCAACGTCGCCGGATCATCACGCATCCCCGGTCCGATGTCGAACCGGTGATCGGTCGCGCGCCAGGGCGACGTCCCGATACGCGTGAACGTCACCAGCACGGCCGTCCGAGAATTCGAGACGGCCTTCACGACCAATCGCCCGTCACGCACCGCCCGACGTCCGTCATGATCGTGGCCGCCAAGAATGGCCGTGATGCGCGGCTCGGTCTCAAGGGTGGCGACATCGTCGAGCATGAACCGGTGAGTCAATGCCACGACCAGCTCGGATCCCTCACGCAGGAGAGTGTCCACCGCCGCCGTCGTCGCACTATCGGGATTCCGGCACGTCACGTATGGCGAGTACTCGCGGACCACGGTGGTGCCGAGGATTCCCACTTTCACGCGGCCCAATCGCAGCGTATCCCATCCCCGCACGCCGGGAAACGGCGTCCCGTTGGCTTCACCGCAGTTCGCCGAGAGCCATGGGAAACGCGACTCGCGCAGGCGCGCCACGAGGTTGGCGCGTGATCCGTCGAACTCATGATTGCCCAGTGTCGCGAGGTCGAGCCGCGCCGCATTGAAGCCGTCCACCATCTGGGCGCCACCGTACCATTTGCCGAGCACGCTCGGACTGAGCACGTCGCCGGCAAGCACGAACAGCACTTTCTCGCCGTTCGCGCGCTCGATCGAGTCGCGCAAGGCGGCGACGCGCGCCAGGCCGCCTCGTCCATCCCGCAACGTGTCGGTGACGTAGACGTCGTTCACCAGCAGCATGCGTACGGTCTGCTCGCGCGCCTGTGGTGCGCGACACGCCGCGGTCAGCACACTCGCGGCCAGCAGCACGCTACGAACGTGGGGACGCATCCACCACATGGCGTGCGTCACGAGAGCGACTGCTGCAGGAATTCGAGCGTCCGTTCCCACGCCAGCACCGCAGCATCCGGGTTATACACCGCGGCGCGCGTGTCGTTGAAGAACGCATGACCGGCGTCGTAGAAATACGTCTCGGTGCGCACCCCCGTGGCCGCGACCTCGGCCATCAACGCCTCGGCCCGCTCACGCGGTATCGACGGGTCATGTTCGCCGAAGTGCGCTTGCACCGGCGCGCGCAACGCCGAGAGGTCGACCGGTACCTTCGGGTTGAAAATGCCGTAGAAGTCCACGACGGCATCGATCACGTCGGGATGCGCCGTGGCCGAATACAACGCCAGCTGGCCTCCCATGCAGAACCCGATCGCGCCGACCTTCTTGGGCGAGACGGCATCGAGCCCACGCAGATACTCCGCGCCGCCGCGCAGCGCGCTGGCGGTCTGCGGCATGTCGAGCGCCATCAGCAGGCGCTTGGCGTCATCCGGCGTCGTCGCCTGCTCACCGCGGTACAGGTCGGGCGCGAGTGCCACGAAACCGGCGGCGGCAAACCGGTCGGCGAGCTGCTTGATGTGGTCCACCAATCCCCACCACTCCTGCAGCACCAGCAGCCCGGGGCCATGGCCAGACGGCGGCAGCGAGAGGTACCCGGCGGCATGGCCACCGTCCGTACCGCCATTCGCATGAAACTCCACCATCGTGCCGTTCATACGACGAGATCTCCGATTGGGTGAACGTGTGACGCCCTCAAACGCTCGTATCGACGTGCTCGCCGCGAATGGCGAAGACACGCGCCACCGCCTGGCCGATCTTGTTGTTCGGCGTGCTGGCGCCCGCCGTAATGCCGATCCGAAGCTGCCCGGTGGTCGGCAGCCAGTTCGCGACCTCGTCTTCGTGATGATGCGGCCCCACACGACGGA
>CAMBRJ010000038.1 GCA_945870175.1 Gemmatimonas phototrophica | reverse complement strand
TGCCGGCGCGACGATACACGGTGCCGCCAAATCCGACCGCGAACATGGTGCCGCCACTGCCGCTGCCACTGGCGCTGCCACTCGCCCCATACACCGAGAGCAGGGCCGGGTCGGACAGCTCGGTCGTCGCCGTCGCGGCGCTGCCGGTGCCGCGCACCGTGATCACCGTGCCCCACCAGCCGGCCAGTCGCAACGTGCCGTCACCGCGTGGCGCCATCGCCCGCAGGTTCTGTCCCGAGCCGATCGACAGCGCCCGCCACATCGTGCCATCGAAGTGATATGTCGCGCCGCCGTTACCGACGGCGTACAGATCGTTGAACGCCCGCCCGCGCATCGCGAACAGATTCGCGCGCCCCGGTGCCGTCATCACGCTCCACTGCACACCGTCGAAGCGCAGGATCGTGCCGGAGACACCGACCGCAAACACGTTGCCCACGCTGGTGCCCCACACATCGAACAGCGGGCTCGTATTCGGCGTGGGCATCCGCTGCCAGGTCGTCCCGTTCCAACGGAGGATTACCCCATTGTTGCCCACCACAAACACGTTCGTGCTGTTCGCGCCCCAGATGCCCCAGAGGTCGTCGGTCACCGGTGTGGCCTGCTGGGTCCACGCGCTGCCGTCGTAATGCAGGATGATGCCGCGATCGCCGGCAATGAACACATCGTTCGCGGCGAGTCCCCACACTTCAAGCAACGTGATCGTCGTGCCGCTGGTGACCGGTGCGAACCGCACGCCGTCGCCGTGGTACAGCACACCGCCGCCGCCGACGATCCAGATATCCGTGGGCGACGAGCCCCACACCCCGGTGAGCGTTTCGGTGGTGTTGAGCGAGATCACTTCCCACGGACCGTTGGTGCGCGACCGCAGCATGATGCCGCCCTGGCCGACCGCATAGCTGCTCCCGGCGCCGTCGTCCCAGAGCCCGAGAATGGTCACGTCGGAAAATCCGGGCCGCGCCAGCCGCCACTGTGCCACGCCGGGCGCCGCCCCGCTCACGCCAACCTGCACCAGCGCGCTCAGCGAGCCAGACGTCGCGGTGATTCGCGCGGTACCGGGCGCGACGGCGCGGATCACACCCGACGCGTCGACCGTCGCCGTGGCCGGCGAATCTGTTCGCCACGTGATCCCCGGGCTCGCGACCAGCTGTCCCGTCCCGTCGCGCGCCACTAGCTCGATACGGCGCTGCTGACCGGCTTGCAAATTCAGCGAAGCCGGCGATGCGAGCAGACTGCTGATCGGCGGTCCGCTGCTAGGCGGCGTCACGGCGGTCGGGCCGCTGTCACGGCAGCCGCCCACGATGGGCCACACCGCGCCAAGCGCGACCAGCACTAGGCGGCGCGGCGACGGGAGAAACACGGGTCGGACGAAACCCCGGCGATGCGAAGAAGGCCCCATGGTATAGGGGACGCTAGCCGCTCACGCTATGCGGACGCAACGGCCAGTCCGTAGCTTTCACCCGGCACGCGCTGGTCCGTGCTGCGCGCAATCCTTCTCCCGTTTCCTCGAATGACCTCTGTCTCTCCGTTCCGACGCTGGTCCCTCGCGCCGACGCTGCTGTTGGGACTCGGCGTCGCCCGTGGGCTCCTGCTGCCGTCCCATGCGAACGCGCAGGGCGCGACGCCTCCACCGGCCGCCCGCCCGGCACCGGCCGATCCGGAGGTGTATCTGCTGCCGCTCGTGGGCCGTGGGGACGCCCTCAAGATCGGCGTGCCGGCCAACGTGTCGCGTCGCGCCGGCTATGACAATCAGCCGGCGTTTCAGAAGGACTCGCGCGCGCTCTACTTCACGTCCAACCGCGGCGACGGACAGAGCGACATCTATCGCAACGACTTCAGCACCGGGCTCACCGCGCCGCTGCGCGCCACGAAGCCCGAGAGCGAGTACTCCGCCATGCCCACGCTCGATGGCAAATCGGTCACGGTGATTCGCGTCGAGGCCGACTCCACCCAGCGGCTAGCGCAGTTTCCCCTCGACGGATCGCCACCGACGGTACTCTTTCCGGCCATCAAGCCGGTGGGATACTTCGCGCAAGCCGACGACAGCACGTGGGCCATGTTTGTGCTTGGCTCACCGGCCACGCTGCAGCTGGCGCGCACCGGCGCGGGTCGTGAGCAGACCACTGGCGAGGTGATCGCCCGCAATGTGGGACGGTCGTTGCATCGCATTCCGGGCACCGCGCACGTCAGCTTCGTGCAGAAGGGTGGGGAGTCGTGGTATGTCATGCGACTCGATCCCGTCTCGCGTCGGGTCGACACGCTCGTCGTCTTGCCCAAGGGCAGCGAAGATGTGGCGTGGGTAGACAGCACGACGCTGGTGGTGGGCAGTGGCACGCAGCTACTGCAGTGGCGTCGTGGCGCCGCCGAGTGGAAGTCGCTCGGCGATCTCGCGTTCGCGCATCTCGCGAACATCACGCGACTCGCCGTGAGTCCGAACGGACAATGGCTCGCGCTCGTGGCTGAGCCGATAGCGCGCACCGCCAGGCCGTCCGCGGCCGCGGCGAGGATGCCGGTCGATCGGATCGACGCGGCGTCGGTGAAGCGGAACATCGGGATTCTCGCCGCCGACTCCATGGAAGGGCGCATGACCGGGTCGCGTGGCCAGGAGCGCGCGGCGGTCTGGCTCGAGCGGCAGTATCGCGCCGCCGGCCTCACGCCGGCCGGCGATTCCGGCACGTTCCGTCAGCACATCCCGCTGCGGATCGCGCAGGGACCAGCCAATGCGCCGGGACGTACGCGCCCCGCGCCCGTCACCTCGTGGGCGGCGTGGGATTCGCTCCCCGCTGAACAGCGTCTGCGCACCTCGAACGTCGCCGCCATGATTCGCGGCAGTGATCCGGTGCTGCGCGACGAAGTCGTGCTGGTGACGGCGCACTACGATCACATCGGCATCCGCGAACCGGTTGATGGCGACTCCATCAACAACGGCGCCGATGACGATGCCTCGGGCAACGTGGCGCTCATCGAGATGGCGAAGGCGCTCATGAAAGGCCCGCGCCCCAAGCGCACGATCCTGTTCATGTCGATCACCGGTGAAGAAGTGGGTGGGTTCGGCACCAGCTGGTACATTCGTCACCCGTTGTTGCCCCTCGAGCGCACGGTAGTCGATCTCAACGTGGAGATGATCGCCCATGTCGATTCGCTCGCGGGCGGCTTCGGTAAGGCGTGGTTGACCGGCTACGAGCGGTCCACGCTGGGCGACCTGCTGGCGGACAACGGCATTCCCCTCGTGCCGGATCCACGGCCTGGGCAGAACTTCTTCTCACGCAGTGACAATGTGGCGTTTGCACGCATCGGCATCCCCGCGCATTCGCTGTCATCGTACAATCTCGTGACTCCGTACCATTCTCCGAAGGACGAGGCGTCCATCGTGAATATCGAACACATGGCGCAGGTGATCTCCGCCACCACCAAGGCGGTGCGACTGCTCTCCGATGGCCCCAAGCCGACGTGGCATCCCGGCGGTCGCCCTGATGCGCCGGCCCCGCGGCCGCCGCGATGAAGACCGCCACGCGCTTTACCGTCGTCGCCGGCCTCGCGCTGCTCGCGGCATGTGGTGATGGTTCGTCCGGCGTCACGCCGCCCGTCACGCCGCCCGTCACGCCGCCCGCCGCACCCGTGATCACGCGCATCGATGTGTCGGCCGCCACGACGGCGCTCACGCCGCAGCAGACTACGCAGCTCTCCGCTGTGGCGCGCACCTCGAGTGGTGTGGCGGTGGGTGATGCGCAGCCCGTGTGGAGTTCGACGGCGCCAGGCGTTGCCTCCGTGAACGCGGCTGGTCTCGTCACCGGCGTCGCCGTCGGTTCCGCCACCATTCGCGCTACCGTGGGCACGGTCAGCGGCACGCTCGACGTCACGGTGACGTCGGGGGTAGGCGTGCTCGCGACGATTGTGGTCAACGCGCAAGATCTTACCATCCAGCTCGGCCAGCTCACCCAAGCCTCCGTGAGCGGGCGCGATGTGCTGGGCGGCGCCGTGGCCCTTGGGGCGCGTGTCGTCACGTGGAGCACCAGCAACGCCGCGATCGCAACGATCAACACGGCCGGTGTCGTCACCGGCGTCGGCGTGGGCACGGTCAGTCTGCAGGCGTCGGTCGCCGACGGCGCCGTGCCGAAGACCGCCAGCGTGCAGTTGATCGTGAGCGGCATTCCCAATGCACCGACCACCACCGACGTGTTCATGCCGGGATTGATCTTCAGTCCGACGGAAGCGGTGGTGAAGCAGGGCGGCACGGTGCGCTTCGTCTTCCCCCCATTGGCGCACAACGTCATCTGGGACCCGCGACTCGCGGGCTCCCCGGCCGACATCAATACCACCAGCAGTGTCACCGTGTCCCGCGTATTTCCGACCGTGGGCGTCTTTCCGTTCAAGTGCACGTTGCATCCCGGGATGAACGGCACGGTCATCGTGAGCCCCTAACGACACGCGGTGATGCGCGTACGCGGAGCTGGATATGACGAAGGGCGCAACCGCTGATCGGTTGCGCCCTTCGTCGTAACAGCAACAGCCGCCGCGCTAGGCCTTCGTGACGTTCCGGAAGCGCGGTGTGTAGTCGGGAAACACGACCGACAGGTTGTTGTTGCCGAGCCGATTCTGCACGATCTCGGCGAAAATATCGCGATGGTCGAGCGTGACGCGGAGATCTTGGCCGTTCTCGAGATTCTCCCGCGCCAGTCCTGGCCAGCCATTGGTGAGCACGCGGCCACCATTGATCTTCTTGCCCATCGCGAACGCCACGTTACCGCGGCCATGATCGGTGCCGCGGTTGCCGTTCTCTCGGGCGTTGCGCCCGAATTCAGAGATGATCACGACCGTCACGCCATACGCTGTTGTCCCCTGAATGACGTCGGCATGAAAGGCCGAGAGCGCATTCGCGAGGTCAAGCATACGGGTATGCATAGCGCCGCCGTCAAGCGTGATGACCGGGCCCTGATTGACGTGCGTATCCCAACCGCCGTTGAACGCGTGGATCGCCTCGATGCCCACATCGGCCTTGATGAGCGCGGCCGAAGAGCGTAACGCCTGCCCGAATCCGCTATTGGGATACACCGCGCCGTTCGCGGCCGCGTATCCCGTGAAGTTGATCCGCTGCAGCAACGCAATGGTGTTGGTCGCGTCCAACGCGTTGGCCGCCACCGGGTTGACCGTGCTGGCATGGTTGGCCGCCAGCCACCGCGCACGATCATTCGCCGTGGTGCCACTGCCACCGATCGTGAAATTGGCGGGATTCGGAATCGGTAGCGATTTCGGTCCGCCCGCGAGCGTTTGCGGGAGGCCGGAGGTGAAGCCCAGCCCGCGCAGTGGTGCGTCGGCCCGCATTGGCGCACTGGTGGCTAGATGTCGGCCAAGCCAACCCCCGCTGATGCGCGCATCACGCGGCTTGCCCACTTCCATGTACCGTTGCGCATCGAAGTGCGAACGGGAGTTGTCGACCGACCCCGTGGCGTGCGCCACGAGCAAGTCGCCGTTGCGGTATGCCGGCAGTAACGGCGCCATTCCGGGCGAAAAGCCGAAGAAGTCGTCGAGGGCGACCGCCTTCGGTCCGGTGCCAGCCGCATCGGGACGGGCTACCGCGATGTTCGGACGCCCCGTGTAATAGTCGGGATCTCCGAACGGCACCACCAGCGACATGCCGTCGATACCGCCGCTGAGGAACACCGACACAATGATGTCGCGGCTGCCGGTCGAGGTCTGCGCCAGCACGACTTTGGGAAGCCACGTGGGGAGCAGCGCGCTTACCCCCACGCCGCCGGCCAACGTCAGGAAATCGCGGCGCGCCAGTTGCTGGTATTCCTGGCACCCGCCTTCGGTCGATTCATCACTCATGCGGCGACTCGGCTTACGTGGAAAGAGGGCATCAGAACCACTGGTACTCCTGCGCGCTGCCGGCAAGCGAGATCGTCTCGCGAACCCGCGCGTCGCTATAGGCGCCGCCGCGCAGGTAGGTGAGCAGCTGTGCGCGGAGTGCCGGCGAGATCTCCCCGCCGAACAGGCGCGTCGCGATTTGCGCCACCACGCCGTCGGCGGTGTCGGATACGCGGAAGGGCATCGAATCCACGCGGGTCGTGGTCGTGCTGACTTGCGTGGACAGATACTGCATGTACGACCAACGTGAGATCACCAGGCCGCTCCACCAGTCCACGCGATCGGGATAGCCGTTGGGCTGTTCCCACATGAACACGGGCATGCCCATCTGGTCGGCGCGCTGACGGGCCTGGCGGATGTTCACCACTTGGGCGTTCATGCCGCGCATCGCGGAAATGGCGAGATGGAACGGACGCTTGTACTTCGCCGGCGATGCCATGAGGTTCCGGCCCGACAGGATCGTGCGGATCATCGCCTTGATGTCGCCGCCGGTGGCCAGATACGTCGCGGCCGTGGCGTCGACCACGGCCTGTGGCGGTTCGTAGGCCAGCAGCCAGCGCGCCATCTTGAGCGAGAGGTAGGCGGCCGTGCTCGGGTGCATCACCAGCATCTGGATAGCCGCGTCCCCCTCTGCCTTCATCTGCACGTCCGTCGCCGTGGCGGGCATGGCCGGGAACGCACGCCCCAGAAACATCTTCGCGTTGCGATCGTGAAAATTGCGATTGAACGCAAACGTGCCCGCACCGGCCACGGTCCAGCCGGTCAGAATCCGTGAGAGCTCCGCCACGTCGGTCTGCGAGTAGCCGCCATCCACGCCGAGCGTGTGCAGCTCCATGATCTCGCGAGCGTAATTCTGGTTCGGCGTGGGCGTACGGCTCAGATTCTGGTCGAGATACCGGAGCATCGCGGCGCTTTGCGAGGTCGCCCGCAACAGCTCGGGAAACGTCCCCAACGCATTCGCCCGGATCACATCGCGATCGTCAACCAGCTTGAGGTAGCCGACCTTGTTCAGGCTGATCGTGAAGTGGTCGGTCCAGAAGTCCACCATCCGCTCGCGGAGCTGCGCCTTCGAGAACGTCGCGCGATACCACGTTGCATCGGCCAGCTGACTGTTGACCTCATTGCCATCCTGCATGGCCAACATCGCCAGTGGCATCTGCGTCATCGGCAGGCGCGAAGCCACGATGGTCTCGATGGCCGTGTCATCGATCTCCGACGCCCGGAGCTGATAGTCGAGATAGCCGGCGTAGCCGAGACGTCGGGCCAGCGCGACTTCCTCGGGGTTCATCCCCATCGTGACGCGACGCACGAGCCGGAGCACCGGATCGCTCCACGCCGCCGACGGATCAGCGGCGGTGTTCGCCGGCCGTCCGGTCGGAAACGGGCTACTGCCGCGGCTCTTCGGGCGCTGCGCCTCGAGGGTCTGCGCGGCGGCCAGTCCCGCTGCCGCCGATGCGCCAAGCGCAAAGAAACGACGACGGCTGGAACGACGCGCGTCGGGGGGCGCGATCTCGCTCACGGGTTCCGGTTGATCAGCGTGCGTCGACATGTCGGTCTTCGGAGGGGCGACGGGGGGGCTGCTGCACAGCCGCGTTCATGGACGTTGCTATATGCTTGGGGTCGGCGCTCCCGCTGTCAACGGATAATTTCGCCAAGTCGGCCCCGGCATGGTAAAGATTGTAGAACTGTGTGACCTCGGACCTAGATTGTGACGGTCAGAAGCTGCTGGCGTTAATCCCGTAAATGGCCTGGAGCAGCGCCAGCGCGACGAAGCCGACGACCCCGCCGAAGCCAAGAATCATGGCCGGCTCGATCAGCGAGACGGCGCTCGTCATCACCCGCTGCACCTGATCGCTGGCCGCCGTGGCCGCCCGACGGGCCAGCGGGGCCAGCGCGCCGCCCTGCTCGCCGGCCTCAAGGAGCCGCGTGGCCAGCGGGGGCAACGATCCGGCCAGTGCCCCCGAGACGGACCCGCCGTCTCGCACCACGGCTTCCGCGCCGGCCATCCGTTCGGCCAGCGCGTCATTGCCGACGGTTCCCCGCGCCAGCGACATCGCGCGCAGCAGCGGGACACCCGACTCGAGGGCGACCGCCAGCGTGCTTAGGTACCCGGACGCCGCCTGTTCGCGCTCGAACCGGCCGACCAATGGCCACTCCAGACGCGCGGCGTGCCAGCGCCGGCGTCGCGATCCGTCCTGCAGCGACTGATGCACGGCGGTGCCGGCGAGCACCACGGCGATGGCCAGCAGCCAACCAAAGCGCGAGAGCAGGGCACTGAGCCCGATCAGCAGCCGCGTACTGGCCGGGACGGTGCCGCCAGCGCCGGCAATCAGATCGGCGAAGCGCGGCACCACCACCACCAGGATCACGAGCGTCCCCACGGTCGACGCCAGCGCCAGCAGCGTGGGATACACGAGCGCCGCGCGGACCCGGGCGCGCAGCTGACTCCGGGCCTCGAGATCATCGGCCAGACGCGCAAACGTCGCCGCCATGCTGCCCGATGCCTCGGCGGCGGCCAGCAGCGGGGCGTACGTGCGCGGAAGTGCCTCGGCGCGGGTTGCCGCCTGCGACAGCGATTCGCCGCGCGTTACCGCCGACTGGAGGCCACTGAAAACCCGCTGCCAGCGCGTGTCCGTCTCGCCGGAGGCGGCGAAGGCCAGCGCGCGCTCCAGCGGCACCCCCGATTCCAGCAGGGTCGCGACCGACCGCGTCAGGATCGCCAGCGACTCCTCATGGTCCGTGGTCCGGCGCGACAGCCGATCCAGAAACCGTGGCGCCGTCGCCGACGTCGACACCGGCACGGACGACCGCGACACCGAGGCGGACGCGCCCGGCGTCGGCTCGAGATCAATCACCCACAGCGAACGGCGGCGCAGCACGTCGACCGCCGCCTCGGCCGAGACCGCATCGACTTCGCCACGCGTTATCGCCCCCTGTGCATCGGCCGCCTGATAGCGCCACCGTGTCATGCCCGTTGAGGCGGAGGCCGAGGCCGACGTGCGATCGCTCACGCGCCGTCGTCCTCGCTCACCATGCGCACCACTTCGTCAATCGTGGTCTCGCCCGCCGCGACGCAGCGCCAGCCGTCCTCGCGCAATGACCGCACCCCGCGTGCGCGCACCATGGCCCGCAACTCGACCAGCGACGCGCCCTGCGTGAAGGCACTGCGCAGCGCATCGTCGAGCACAAGCAACTCGGCGATCGCCACGCGGCCTCGAAATCCGGTGCCGGCGCACAGCGCGCACCCGGTGCCTTCCCGGAGCTGCGACAGCGTCGCGCCCGACGCCGCCACCCGCACCTGCTCGTGCTCGGTGAGTGGGCGCCACGTCCCGCACGCCCCGCACACGCGACGCACCAGCCGCTGCGCCAACACGCCCTGCAGCGTCGCGCTCAGCAGATACGGCGGCACACCCATTTCCTGCAGGCGCGCCAGCGCCGCGGTGGCATCGGTCGTGTGCACGGTGCTGAGCACGAGGTGACCCGTGAGCGCCGCCTGCACCGCGATGTCAGCCGTCTCGGCATCGCGCATTTCCCCGACCAGAATCACGTCGGGATCGTGACGGAGAATCGCCCGCAGCGCGTTCGGAAAGCCGAAGCCGGCGCGGGCGTTCACCGGTAACTGCACGATGCCATCGAGCCGGTATTCCACCGGGTCCTCCACCGTGACCACCTTCACGCCGGGCGTGCTGCGTTCGCGCAGCGCGGCGTACAACGTCGTGGTCTTGCCCGAGCCGGTCGGCCCACTCACCAACAGCAGCCCCGACGCGCGCTGCAACAGCGCCCGCCACGGCGTGAGGATGTCGGCGCTCAAGCCCAGTGACTCGAGCGACGACGGTTGCTCCGCATGACCGCCATCCAGCAGTCGGAGTACCACGCTCTCGCCGTGCAACGCGGGCAACGTGGAAATGCGCACGTCGAGCTCACGGTCGCCCACCCGCACCCGCGCGCGGCCGTCCTGTGGCAGGCGACGCTCGGCGATGTCCAACCCGGCCAGTACCTTGAGCCGCGAAATCACCGCCGACCGGAACTCGGCGCCCAACTGCTGCGCGTCGCGCAACACACCATCCAGTCGCATGCGCACCCGCAAACCGTCCGGGCGCGATTCCACGTGCACATCGCTGGCGCCCGCCCGCGACGCCTCGGCCAACATCGCGTTCACGACCTGAATCACCGGTTCGCGCGACGCGAGCGCCCGCAGATCGTCAAGCGATTCGGTGAGCTCGCCGCGCAGCACGTCGCCGTTGCTCGGCGCCGTGTCCGTCGCGGATACCGTCAGGCGAGGCGCCGAGAGGATCGCCGCGCGAATATCGCCCGCACCGTGGGGCACCAGGCGCACGTCGGCGCGGAAGGCGCGCTCTAGGGCATCCTGCACCATCGCCGGAATCACGCCGTCGGCCGCGACGAGCAGCGTCCCGCTCTCTAGCGCGAGCGGCAACACGGCGTGCTCCTCGAGCCACCGCGCTGGCAGGCGCGCCGCCAGCTCACCGGCGGCCGCCGCCCGCAGATCACGGGCATCCCCGCTCAGGCGGGCATCCCCGCTCATGCGGGCGGCTTCCGGGTGAGCGGCGTACCGTCCAGCGCGCCCGGCGACCGATCTTCCAAGCGCTTCTTCACGCGCTCGCGAATCGCATCGGCATCGGCGTCGGAGCGCACGAGGTACGGCGTCACGAAGATCGCGAGCTCCGTACGCTGCCGCGTGGTGGACTGCCGCCGGAAGAGGGCGCCGACGAACGGGATGTCCTTGAGCAGGGGAATCCCTTGCACGAGCGTCTGACGCGTTTCCCCAATCAGCCCCGCGATCACCACGGTCTGGCCGTCACGAAGAATCGCCCGCGTGGACGCTTCGCGCGTGGAAATCACCGGCGCGCTCTGGGCCGCGGCCACCGTCTGTGACGTGAGCGAACTGACTTCCTGCAGCAGCTGTACCGAGATGTAGCCGTCGTCGTTGATCGTTGGTATGATCGACAGTTTCGTGCCCACGTCCTGATACTGAATCGCGCGGTCAATCGAGATGTCGTTGCCGAGCCGTGTCGAGGCCACGAACGGCACCTTGCTCCCTACCAGAATCGATGCTTCCCGGTTGTTCGCGGCAATGATTTCCGGTGTGGAGAGCACGCGCACGTCGCTGGTGGACGCGATGGCGCGCAGCATCGTGCGCACGCCGGCACCATCCAGTCGCACCATACGCAGCAGCGCCGACGTGGAGCCCGTGTCGGGGATTTCGGGGTTGCCGAACTGCCCCTGTACATCGCCGCCGCGGTTCACCGCCGACCAGTCCACGCCGAATTCCGTACCGCGCCCCAGCGCGATCTCGGCCACCGTCACTTCGAACAGCACCTGCGACGGACGCGTATCGAGCGCGTCGATCGTTTCGCGCAGCAGCGGATAGTTCGGTGGCGCGGTGCGGATCACCAACGCATTCGTGGGCGCGTTGGCGACGATGGTGGTCCGTCCCACCAGCAGCCCCGAGGCGGAATCGCGGGGCGTGCCCGCCGAGGCGCCGCTGGTCTGCGGCGTCATCGGGTTGGCGCCGCTCACGCCGCCTGAGCTACGTGACCGGAACGTCTCGGCTTCACGGGCCCGGAACGAGTCGAGTGCGCGCGACAGCGACCGATCGGACAGCGAGCCGCCACCGGTGTTCGCCACCTGCGCGCCATAGAGTTGCCCCAAGGCGCCGGCCAGATCGTCGGCGGCCGCATACTTGAGATTGACCACATACGTGCGAAGCCCCGACTCACCAGCCGGCGCGGCGTCGAGGGTACGCAGCAGCTCGAGATAGCGCGCCATGTTGGCGCCCCGATCCGTAATCAGCAGGGCGTTCGATCGCGTGATGGTCTCGATCCGCGCGCCCTTGCCCATCAGCGCCCGCAGCGCGTCGGCTCCCTCCTCCGCGCGAATCGATTGCAGCGGCACCAGCTGCGTCACCAAGCCGAGTGGTGGTGGATCCGGAAAGGCGAAGCCAGTGCGCAGCGAACCGGTGGCCGGCGCCTTCGCCGTGGGCAGCACCTGTGCCACCGTGCCGCTCGGCACCAGCATCAGCTCGTGCGATTCCAACAGCGACTCGAGAATGCGCTCGAGCTCCGCCGTGTTGAGCGGCGCCGGGGTCGCGAACGTGACGCGGACGTCGGGGATGTCGCTCATTAGCACCGTGCGCCCCAGCATCGTCGCCAGCGTGCGAATCACGTCGGCCAACTTCGCGTTGGCGAAATCGAGCGTGTTGGTGCGCGACACGGCCGCGGGGGCCTGGGCATGCAGCGCGGGGCTGCGCAGCGACAGCGCGACGGGGATGAGCAGGATGCCAAGCGCCGCCGTGCGGCGCCAGATGCGTGGAAGCGGTAGGACGATCACGGCACGTTCTCGCTGGAATCCGGCACGACGCGGGA
>CAMBRJ010000037.1 GCA_945870175.1 Gemmatimonas phototrophica | reverse complement strand
TGCTTCACGATGCCGACATCATCATCCCAGGAACCGGCGATGTAATCCCGGGCGTCGTCGGTGCCGCCGCTCAGGCTCGCGTTGTAACCGGCGTTGCGTCCGTTCGTGAAGATCGGCCCGTTGCCGAACTCCGCTTCCTGACGATAGATGTTGACGCCCTCGACCGCGTTCGTCGCCGGGTTGCGAAAGTAGTTGAGACCGGCGCGCCCTTCCGGATTCTGCATCCAGTTGGTGCCTTGACGCGTCGTGAAATCGAATTTCGGTTTGCCCGACTTGCCCCGCTTGGTGATGATCTGAATCACACCGTTGGAGGCTTCGGTGCCGTACAGCGTGGAGGCCGCCGGGCCCTTGATCACTTCGATGCTTTCGATGTCCTGCGGATTGATGTCGTTCAACCGACTCGCGCCGGCACCACCGCGCTGACCGGGACCGCGCGACGCCGTGGCGTCCATGCGGATGCCGTCGATGTACACGATCGGCTCGTTACTCAGCGAGAGACTGCTGGTACCACGCACGCGGAGCTGCGCGCCGGTGCCGACTTGACCGGTCGACGGTAGCACGATCAAACCGGGGGTCCGCGCGCCGATCAATTCGTTCACGCTGCGGGCCGGTGCGATCTCGAGCACCTTGGCTGCATCGACGGTGCTCACCACGTTACCGACGGCACGACGCTGCGTCACGCCGGCCGTACCCGTCACCACCACCTGATCGAGCTGCATCAGCCGCTCGACGAGATTGAAGTTGGCCGTGAACGTCTGACCGGCGACGAGCGTGAGTCGCCGCTGTTGCTGCGTGTAGCCAACGAGTCGCACCCGCACGGTCACGAGGCCGGTTGTGTTGGTGACCAGCGTGTAACGGCCGCTTTCACCGGCTCGGGCACTTCCCGCGAGCGTGCCATCGGCATCGCGCAACACGGTGATCTCGGCGCCGACCAGCGGACGCTTCGAGGTGGAATCGGCGATCTGCCCACTGATGGTGACTGGGCTCTGCGCCCGCGCACTGCCGGCAAGGCATAGCAGCGCAAGCGGAACGAGGAATCGCGTAGCGCGAAACGTTCGGGACATCGACTCTCCTTGGATATGAGTCGGGCGTGATGCAATTCCCGGACGCACAATGCGTGCGGCCGAGGTCGTACTAGCACTCGTCAATTAACGTTGGAACAATCGCGTGTCAAACCTTTGTCCCATCACGGCGCATCACTCCTGCTACGACTCACGGCTCGTCGTCGGAGTGATGCGCTTCGGCGCTGTCAGCAAGACACGCAGCGATGGTTATTCTTCGCGCCCAGCTTCTCGAGCAAGGCCACCGTATCGAGAAACGGCGAGATGCGCTGTACGGGGCCATTGGCCATATCCACCGTGGTCTGTCCGCTCCGAGCCACCACCATGACATCGGCCCCCTTCGAGAGCAGATACTCGATCATCACGTTGTCACCGCGTGCGGCGGCGTGATGCAACGGGGTGTAGCCGCTGAAGTCGCGGGCGTTCACGTCGAACTTCAGTTCTTCAATAAGAAAGCGCATCGCGGGCAGCCAGCCGTCTGGGGTATGACGGTGATCGTTGGCCGCAAAGCCCTGTCCGTATCCCACGCCGGCCGCGGCGTGAATCGCAAACACACCCAGGCCGCCGTCGGGGATCGGCGCCAGTCCCGACGGATCTTCGCGGGTCACCGCCACCGCGCCACGACGCGCCCTCGGTTTGGGCTTGATCGTCGCGATCATGGGGTCGGCACCACCCGCCAGCAACAGCTTCATCGCGGGAATGTCGGTGGCGTAGGCCGCCCGAAAGAACGGCGTGGCGCCGGTAAAGTCGACGCCGAGATTATCGCGGTTGTACGTGGTATACCACAGCGAGCGGGTGAGGCGCGCATTGGGATTCGCCTTGGCCTTCAGCAGCGCATCGACCACATCCAGATACGTGGCTTGCTGCTGCAGCTGGAACGCCGGCTGCGGCGTACGCGTGGAAGGCGCCCACTCCTTGTTCAGCACCGCGAAGAGCGGGGCCGCTCCAGCGTCGCTGGCCAGATTGGGATTCGCCCCGCGCTTGCTCAGCCGCATCACCAGGTCATAGTGCCCGTTGATCGAGGCCATCAGCATCGGGCTCGTGTGATCACCGGCGCTCACTTGATCGATGTTCGCGCCGCCGTCGAGCAACGCATCGACCGCGGCAACCTGTCCTTCGCGCACCGCCAGCAGCAGTGCCGTGTGGCCGCCCTGCACGCCGAGCTGCTCGTTGTACGCTGGGTTGTCGTCGTCGAGGCCACGACCACCCTGCGCGGCCAGTCGCGCCTCCTCGGCCGCCGCGGCCGCGGCCGCGCCCTCAAGGGCCGCCTTCGAGGCCGCCAGCACCTCAACCTCGCGCGAGGCCTTCACCGCCGCCTGCACCTGCTGCGGATTCGGCATCCAGTTCAGATTCTTCGTCTGCCCTTGCTCCTCGCGCAGTTGCGCGAGCACTGCATCGCGCTTCGCCTTGGCCTGACGGTCCTGCGCCGCAGCGGCCATGATGTCCACCGTCTTCGCGGTGATGGCCGGGTCCGCCCCGGCCTTCAGCAGGGTCCGCACCGCGTCGGTTCGGCCTCGTGCGGCGGCCGTCATCAGCGCCGTCTGGCCCCACGACGGTTCCTTCGCGTTCACGTCGGCGCCCGCGGCGATCAACGCCGTGATCGTGCCCGGAACCCCAGCAACGGCCGCCAGATGCAACGGCGTGGCCCCGTCCGTCGTTGCCGCGCGTGCATCGGCCTTCGCGGCCAGCAGGGCGCGTACCACGCCGGTGGCTCCGCTCTGACTCGCCACATGCAGCGGCGTGAAGCCACCGATCCGCGTGGTCGCGGTGAGGCGCGCCTTGGCGCGCAGCAGCACGACGGCGAGCGCCGAGTCGCCGCGATTGGCCGCCCAGTGCAACGCCGTCATGCCGTCGCCCTGCGCCACGTTCACGTCGACTCCGGTCGCCACCAGCGCGCGCACCGTGGCCCCATCGCCGCGCATGGCGGCATCGGCCACCGGCGTCGCGGGAGGCAGCGCAACCGGCACTCCGCCGGGAATAGCCAGCGCGATCACCCCGAACACCTTCAGCATCGTTCGATTCATAGGCCCTTCGCTCCGCGTGGTCAGAAACAGGTCAAAGACAGATCAGAACGCGAACTCGCCGGTGCTGTCGCCAAACGTGTTGAGGTCGTCCATGCCCAGTTTGTGCATCAGGCTGAGCATCACGTTGGCCATCGGCGTGCCGTCGGGTGCCTTCAGGTGCTGATTGCCCGAGGCGAGACCGTGGCCGCCACCGAGCAGAATCAGCGGGCAACGACGGTGGTTGTGCGTGTTGCTGTCCGACATCGGCGAGCCGTACACGATCGTGGTGTTGTCGAGCAACGGCGTATCGCCATCCATCGTCGTCTTGAGCTTGTCGAGCAGGTACGGCAGCAGACTCACGTGGTAGCGGTTGATCTCGGCGAACTCCCGCACGCGGGCCGGGTTGTTGCCATGGTGCGACGACGGATGGAAACCTGTCGCCACGCCGCTGTCCGGATACACGCGGGCCGAGGCATCGCGGCCCATCTTGAACGAAAAGACGCGCGTCATGTCGCTCTGCAGCGCGAGCACCTGCAGGTCGAACATGATCTTCACATGATCGGTGTAGGAATCCGGCACACCGGCCGGCGCACCGGCCAGTTCACGCTCCTCACCCGACGCGTTGCGCGCCTCGACCTGCTGAATGCGCCGCTCGATCTCGCGGATGTTCTCGAGGTACTGCTCCATGCGACGCCGGTCGCTCGCGCCGAGCTGACGATTCAGCTGCGACACGCGTCCGGTGATCCAATCGAGCACACTGCCCGTGCTGCGCGTGCGATCGGCGCGCTCGGCCGGCGTGCCACCCGTGCCGAACATCTGCTCGAACGCGACGCGCGGATCACGGATCATCGGCAGCGGTTCGGTCGGCGAGCTCCAGCTGATCGAGTCGGTGTACATGCACGAGTAGCCATACGCACAGCCGCCGGCGCGATCGAGCGGCTCGATGCACAGCTGCATGGACGGAATCGGGGTCGCCTGGCCAAAGCGCTGCGCGTACATCTGGTCGAGCGACGTGCCCGCGAAAATATCGGAGCCTTCGGTCTGCGTCGGATGCGCCTGCGTGAGAAACACCGCGCTCGACCGGAAATGGTCACCGCCGATCTCTTCCGACTTGTACGCTTCCGCCATGCGCACGTCGGTGTTGCTCACGATCGTGAGATACTTGCGCCACGATTCCAGCGGCGACAACGAGGTCCCGCTCAGATCGAACGCGCGTCCGGTCGTGGGCGGCGCCCAGAGATGTTCCGTGAGGCCGAACGGACTGCAGCCGGCCGCCCCGTGCACCATCTCGAGACAGAGCAGGCGCGACGGATTGACCGGTGCGCTGGCGGCGAAGGCCGTGGTGGGAATCATCGCGTCCAGATACGGAAGCGCGACCATCGTGCCGAGTCCCTTGAGGAACGTACGGCGCGGCAGTGGTTGGCGGCTGATGAACGCCATGAGGCGGCTCCTTACTTGGACGACGGGGACGACGGGGACGACGCGCCGGATGACGCGTCGGTGGCTTTCGGAATGGCGCCTTCCGCACGCTGCATGCGGAACGCGGGGCTGCGAACAACGCCAAGGATGTACGCGGACATGCGATGGTCCTGCTTCGACGCGTCGCGCACGATCCCGCGCACCGACGGCATGTCGTACGCTTCGATGCGACGTCCGATGGCGTACGCCATCAGGTTGCGCGTGAACGTGCGCAGCAGCGCGTCCTCGCGCCGCAGCAGCGCCCGCTGCAATTCGGCAACCGTGCTGGCCGTGCTGCCGTCCCACAGATCGCCGCGCGAGTCAATCGGCATGCCGTTGTCGCGCACGCGCAGGCGTCCTGTCACGTCGTACTGCTCCATCGCCAGGCCGATCGGGTCCATCATCTTGTGGCAGCTGGCGCACGCGGGGCTCTTGCGGTGCTCTTCCATCCGCTCGCGCACCGTGAGCAGTCGTCCAGAGCTGCTGCCCGGGGTCGCTTCGAGATCGGGCACGCCCGGTGGTGGTGGCGGCGGCGGGGAGTTGAGCAACACTTCCATCACCCACTTGCCGCGCTCCACCGCCGACGTGCGGCCGGCGTGCGAGGTCAGTGTGAGCACACTGGCGTGCGACAAGATGCCGCGCCGTCCGGCGTCAGCATATGGCACCCGCCGGAACGACGGGCCGACGATGTTGGGGATGCCGTAGTGCTGCGCGAGCCGTTCGTTCACGAACGTGTAGTCGGCGCGATACAAATCGAGCAACGGCCGATCTCGGCGCACGAGATCGTCGAAGAACAGCTCGGTCTCCTCTCGCATCGCGCCGCGCAGCTGCTCGTCGAAATCGGGATACTGCCGGATGTCGGGCTGCACGATGTCGAGATCGGGCAGGCGCAGCCACTGCGCCGCGAAGCGCGTAGACAGGGCCTTCGCGCGCGGGTCGCCGAGCATGCGACGAACCTCGCGTTCGAGCCCCGCCGTCTGCGAGAGCGTGCCGCGGCTGGCGGCGGCGAGCAACGCCCGATCGGGCGGGGCCGACCACAGGAAGAACGACAGCCTCGACGCGAGGTCGATGTCGCGCAGTTTGTAATTCGCGCCGGCGACCACGTCGCGCGGCGCCTGCTCGAAGCGGAACACAAAATCGGGACTGGCCAGCATGCCTTCCAGAGCCGTGCGCACGCCGGTCTCAAAGTTGGCACTCTTGCGGCCGGCATCGTACAGCGACATCAGTCCGCCGCGATCTTCATCCGTGAGCGGACGACGATACGCCATCATGCCCAGGCGATTCACGATCGACTGCGCACAGGGCCGCTCGGCGGACACGGTGGCAGGGTGGCACGTGAAGATGTTGCGACGCACCGGCGTATCGGACACGCCGGTCACCGCGTACGGGCCATTCACCGTGAGTTCGCGCAGGTGCGGCAACAGCGAGAATCCATAGGCCACGGCGTTCGACGTGCTATTCAGCGAATACTTGAGCGGGCTGATGAGATCCTGCACCACGCCCTGAAACGCCGGCGGCAGGAAGGCGGCGGCGATCTTGTGCGGGCCGGCGGTGACCCGCACGCGCTCACTGCCCATCGCCACACCGTTCGGGTCGGACGCATGCATGAAGCGGTCGATGCCGAGCAACGCCACGCGCTCCCCGTCGACGGAAATCTCGATCTGTTCTCCGCGGGCCAGGCCGCCGGCAAAGGCGCCCGTGGTTTCGTGGAAGAAGTTCACGTCGAAGCGATACTCGCCGTCGGCGGGAAACATGTGCACCACCGCCATGCCGCCGCGCGAGCCGAACGGCGTGCCCTCCACGTGATCCACCTGCGACGCCATTTTTGGCATCGTGTACGTATTCGAGGCGGCGCTCGCGGCCGCGTTGCCGATCGCTAACCGGCTCAGATCACTCGCCGCCCGCAGATACGCGCTCAGTAGCGTCGGGGACAGCGCCTGCACGTCGGCGATGTTGTCGAAATTGTCGCTCTTGGTGTCCGGCGGGAGATACGCGGCGGCATCCACGTCGAGCTTCAACAGATCCGCGATTGCCGCGCGATACTCTGCGCGATTGAGCCGCTGAAACGTACGACGACCGGGATTCGGATGCGCGACGGCGCTGGCGTCGAGTTGACGTTCGAGCGAGGTCACGAGCGCATCGAGTGTGTCCGCGCTCGGACGCGCCGAACCCACCGGCGGCATCATGCCGGAACGCAGTTTCGCGACGACCTTTTCCGCGACGTCGGCTTTCGCGTCAGGTGCGCCCACATCGAAGTCCGCCAGCGAAAGATTGCCGCGGCGCATCGTCGGATTGTGGCACTTCTGACAGTACTGCTTCACCACCCCGTTGAGCTCTTCCGGCGCCATCCATTTCACTGGGGGCGTCTTGAGCGCGCCGACGCGGCGCGCCGCGGGGCGGGGTATCACCGGATGACCCACAGCGCGAGGCGCTGTCGGGGGATCGGTAGGCCGAGAATCGCTATGGCCGGGAAGGGCGACGGCGAATGAGAGCGTAACCGCCAGTGCGGAGATCGCCTTCATGCCAGACCTCGTGCGGGGGGGGGGACTGCAGGGAGGGGAACTACGGGACAAAACTGCCAAAGTCAACGTTCGTGGGCGAGCGACGGAATGGCAAGAATAGAACGTGTTCTCGCGCCAACCCGTTGACGCAAAGTCCAGACGGGCTGAGCTTCCGAGGGCGGTGTGCTGTCAGCCGCCCTCACTTGGCCCTCGGAGTTTCCTGTGCTACGCTGCCTTGTTCCCCTGCTGGCGATTGGCTGTGTCATGATGGGTTCCCCCCGTTCGCTCCATGCACAGACAGCTACGCCGCCGACCACGGCGTCGCCGGTCGCCGCCGCGCCCCACGCCGATAGCGTGGCGGCGATGATGCCCTTCGCGCGCGTCCATGCGGCGCTGAATACCCTGCGGGAGCGGGCCGACGCCCAGTACGCCGACCCCAAGAACAAGAAGCCGGAGGTGCTGGCGGAACTGCGCGCCAAGTACCACACGGAGCGGGCGCTGGTGCTGAAAGCGCAGGGGCTGACCGAGGCGAGCTACGGCGAGCTGACCCGGCGCATCAGTGGCGACGACGCGGCGCGACTCGCGTTCGAGGCGGCGCTGGCCAAGGTTACCGCCAAGTAGGGTGGTCGCGGCGGGCGCGGCGTCCGGCTAGCCACGCGACGGCGCCGGCCGCGACGCCGGCGGGCACCAGCCAACGGGTGGTGTCGGCAATGGCCGCGACCTCCGGATATCGCGCGCCGATGCCGCGCAGCGCCCACGCGACGACCAGCGGAAAGAGCCAGTTGCCGCGCCGCCACGCCATGGTCACACCGAGGAGCGTGGCCACCAGCATCATGGTCACGGCCCACGTGGATTCCGCGATGCCGAATCCGCCCCACTGCACGGCCTGCGCGAACTGAAAGCTGTTCGCGATCAGCGCCACCGAGATCCACGCGAGGTAGATGTCCTGCGGCCAGATCAGGAAGGCCTGTTCGGCCAGCGGGGCGAGGTCCGCGCCCCCGCTCCCGCGCCTGCTCCCACGGCTGGTCCCGCCGCGAACGCGTTCCCCGATCGCGATGAGCGTGATGAGAAAAATGACCATCACCAGCAGCGCCAGCGCGAACTGTCCGAACGAGAAGAGCGATATCCACGCCACGTTCAGCGCGCCGGTCACGGCCCACCAGATGCCGAGTCGCTGCACGGCGCGCTCCGCCCCGGCGGTGGGGAGCGCCTGATAGATCGCGGTGGCGATGAGCCCGAGATAGATCAGGCTCCAGATGCCGAAGACGTAGTCGGCCGGGAGGAAGAGCGAGCGGTAGCGGTTGGCGATCACGCCGATGGAATCCCCGCTCATCGCGCCGCTGGCGGCGAGCCCGTTGAGGGCGATGACCAGCACGAGGACGAGCACGTTGCCGGCCTTTTGGCGTGACCGCGTCAGCGGCATGGATGCGTGGAGTCGTGAGAAAGAAAGAGCGGAGCGGCTGCGCGCAGGATAACATTCCCCGCGTGGGAGACAGCAACCCGGCGCGTCTTGTGCGTTTCATTCTTCGGAGGACGATCAGATGTACGGATTCTTGATTAGTGCGCACAACCTGCTGGCCTGGGCCGTCCTCATCGTCGGCGTGCTGGTCCTGTCGCGGGCGGGCAGCCGCCGTGCCACGTGGTCGGAAGCCGATACCGGTCTGGTGCAGAAGCTGACGCTGCTGGTGCACCTGCAGCTGCTGGCCGGCCTTGGCCTGTGGTTCGTGAGTCCGGCGGTGGCGGCGGCGCGCGCGTCGATGAGCAGCACGATGAAGGATCCCGCCCTGCGCCGGCTGGTGGTGGAGCACCCGTTCCTGATGGTGCTGGCCGTCATCGCCGCAACGGTGTCGAGCGTGCGGGTCAAGAAGGCCTCGGACTCGGCCACCAAGGCCAAGCGGGCGCTGGTCGGCACGCTGTTCACGTTGGCGCTGGTGGCGGCGGTGATCCCGTGGCAGCGGCTGGTCGCCAAATGGACGCAGGGGTGACCACCCGGCCGGTCGGCTGAAACAAAGAACCCCGCAACGACCGAAGTCGTTGCGGGGTCTCTATTTATACAGTCGGGGCGACAGGATTCGAACCTGCGACCTCGTGCTCCCGAAGCACGCGCTCTACCGGGCTAAGCTACGCCCCGTGCGATCTCATGGTGCGACCTGCATCAAAACCACTATGCGCCTAAGAGGACTCGAACCTCTAACCTTCTGATCCGTAGTCAGATGCTCTATCCAATTGAGCTATAGGCGCAGAACTCCGATGCACCACGATCACCGCACAGCCTCTCTTTGCAGAGAGTCCCGGAACCTAGTGAATCGTACCCGCTCTCGCTACTGACGAGCGCTCACCAGGTTGTCCATCACCAGCACGAACAGACCAACGTATGGGTCGTACAAGACTCGAACTTGTGACCTCCACGATGTCAACGTGGCGCTCTAACCAACTGAGCTAACGACCCAAGACACCGTCGTACTACAAGCGGGAAACGGGACTCGAACCCGCGACCCCAACCTTGGCAAGGTTGTGCTCTACCAACTGAGCTATTCCCGCAGACCCACGACCGCACGTGTTCGCCACGTGCACCAACCGGAGTGGAGACGAGCGGGATCGAACCGCTGACCTCTTGAATGCCATTCAAGCGCTCTCCCAACTGAGCTACGCCCCCGGTACTGGCTCCCTGTGCATTCGCCGTCCCGGCAGCACCGTGCCGGCGAGGGCATCAGGAACGCGCAGTCTAGTGCGGTGTATGTCCGGCGTCAAGCAGAGTTCCGCAGAATTAGACTGGCGAAAGACTCCGGTTCGCGTATCTTGCATGGCTCCCCCCGTTAGTGCCCGGTCGCAGCAGGTTGGGATCTCGTGGGTCGCCGGCGCCGTTAGTTGGCAAGTCGTTGCCATTTCGTTTCCTCCTTCAGGGATGCTGTCTCATCCCAAGGTCTCATAGAACGCCATGACTGAAGTCAAGCGGAAGCGCCGTCGTGCGGCACCCGCGGGCATCGCGCCCAGTGAACCCGAGCGCGATATCCTCGACCAGTATCTCTACGAAGTCAGCACGTATCCGCTCCTGAAAGCGGCCGAAGAGATCGAGCTCGCGAAGAAAATCCGGACCGGTGACCAGGACGCGCTGCAGGAGCTCGTGAAGCGCAACCTCCGCTTTGTCATCTCGGTGGCCAAAAAATATCAGAACCGCGGATTGCCCCTCATCGATCTGATCGGTGAAGGCAACGTCGGGCTGCTCACGGCTGCGCGGAAGTTCGATCCCGATCAAGGGGTCAAGTTCATTTCGTACGCCGTGTGGTGGATTCGTCAGGCCATTCTCTCGTCGCTCGCGCGACAGGGTCGCACGGTGCGTGTGCCGCTCAATCGCACCGCCGATCTGTCGCGCATCATCAAGGCGTCGGAAATTCTCCGGCAGAAGCTCCGCCGCGAGCCCTCGCCCGAAGAACTCGCGCAGGTCACCGGCCTGTCGGTCGACGTGGTGCAGTCCCTCGCGGCCTTGAACACCGGCGACGTGCGTCTCGATGCCCCGATGGATCCCGACGGCGATCGCTCGCTCATCGAGCGGTTCGTGGCGGATGAGATGCCCGACACGGAAGAAGAAGCCATGAACCGCTTCCTCACCGACGAAATCGAGCAGGCGCTCTCCACGTTGCCGCCGCGCGACGCCAAGGTGCTCCGTCTTTACTTCGGTCTCGAAGGCGGCCGTGAGCACACGCTCGAAGAGATCGGCACCATGCTGGGTGTCACCCGCGAGCGCGTACGTCAGCTACGTGACCGGGCCCTCAAGCGCCTCCGCGAAGGCGATGTGGGTCGCGCCCTGTCCAGCTTCGCCGCCTAAGAGGCGATCAGGAAGGCACCCCGGCCCGCCGGGGCCGTGGCACGGAGGGGCGTCCGACATCGGGCGCCCCTTCCTGCGTGCTACCCACGTGGTCACGCCTATCTTCGCCGAACTTTGGCGGTACATTTGTGATCCCATGATCGAGTTCAAGAACGTCCACAAGGCTTTCGGGCCCAAGCAGGTGCTCCGCGGTTTCTCCCTTCAGGTCAATGAAGGCGAGACCATGGTGATCATCGGCTATTCCGGAACCGGCAAGTCGGTGGCGATCAAGCACATCGTCGGCCTCCTCGAACCCGATGAGGGCGAAGTCTGGGTCGATGGCCTCCGCGTCGATCAACTCGCGCGCAAGGACCTCTACGCGCTGCGTGGACGGATCGGCTACGTGTTTCAGTTCGCGGCGCTCTTCGACTCCATGACCATCGGGGAGAACGTCGCCATGGGGCTGCGCAAGCAGGGCGAACTGAGCGAGTCGGAAATCACCACCCGCGTCGACGAAGCGCTGTCGCTGGTCGATTTGCCCGATGTGAAGGGCCGCATGCCGGCCGAACTGTCCGGCGGCATGCGAAAGCGCGTCGGCATCGCCCGCGCGATCGCCCTGCGCCCCAAGTACATCCTGTACGACGAACCCACCACCGGTCTCGACCCGGTGACGTCGGCCACCATCGATGCGCTCATGGTGCGTATGCGGGAGCAGCTGGGGGTCACGGGCATCGTCATCACGCACGATATGCGGAGCGCCTACACCGTGGGCACGCGCATCGCGATGCTGTACGAGGGCCAGGTGCGCGCCGTCGGGACGGTAGATGAAATTCAGCACAGTACCGACCCGCTCGTTCGCCAGTTCATCGAAGGGCGCGCCACGCTCGAAGGAAGCGCGCCGCTGATCGGTGTGGCCACTGGTGTTGCCACTGGCGACACCGCCAAGGCGAGCTGAATCGGGTGCGCGTGCCGCCTCTCCCGGTCGCATCGCGGTGACGACGTCGCGCGATCCGCACAAGCGCTCCGGGCGCGCCACCCTCGAAACGTCGGCTGGTGGCGTGGTGTATCGCGTGCAGGACGGCGAGCCCATGTTCCTGCTCATTCGCGACAGCTATCAGAACTGGGGATTTCCGAAAGGACATCTCGAGACCGATGAGCCGCCCGAAGCTGCCGCGCTGCGTGAAGTGCGCGAGGAAACCGGGCTCGATGATGTCGCGCTCGACGGCACGATCGACACCATCGACTGGTTCTTTCGGTTCCGCGGCAAGCTGGTGCACAAGGTGTGTCATTTCTACCTCATGCGCAGTGACGCCTCCCTCACCACGCCGCAGCGGGCCGAGGGCATCACCGCCTGTCGGTGGGCCTCGTTTCAGGACGCCACGCAAATGGTCTCCTACGCCAATGCGCGCGACGTGCTGATGCGCGCCCACGCCATGGTCCGCGGGGAAGACCCGGCCGCCGATCCGGCCCAGGCGCCCACGCCGCGCGCCGGCGTGCACACCGAGCACACCCGCTGATGGCCACCCGCCACGGTGCCGACAGCACCGCGCCACCGATGTGCGTGGTCGCGCTGCTCAAGCGTGAGCGCGCGCGGGCCCTCGTTCGTGCGGCGTTCCCGCGGCGCCGGGCCCACGTGCACGCCGCCAAGAGCGCGGCGGACGTCGAGGAGTACCTCATCAAGGAACTCGTCGACGTCGTCATCATCGACGCGGGCGCCGGCGACGACGCGCA
>CAMBRJ010000036.1 GCA_945870175.1 Gemmatimonas phototrophica | reverse complement strand
CCGCGCAGGTCGATGATGATGCCCTTTGCGCCGCGCTTGCTCAGCGCGATCACGGCATTGGCGATGTCTTCGGTGGCCTGCTCGGAGAAGCGCTCGAGCGGCACATAGCCGGTACGGTCATCAAGCATCATGCTGTACCGAACCGCAGGCGCCTTAATCTCGGCCCGTGTGAATTTCATCTTCACGGGCTGGGGCACACCAATCCGGCCAAACGTTACGACGACTGGCGAACCCACAGGGCCGAGCAGCTTGTTCTGGACCTGCTGCGTATTGAATCCCCGCGCATTGGTCGTGTCGATGATCATGATCTTGTCGCCTTCCTGCACCCCACCGCCCTCGGCGGGGGAGTTCGGGAAAACCTTATTGACCGTCACGTAATCGCCGACCTTCGAGATCTCCATGCCGATGCCGGCATAGCGCCCGTTGGTGTTCCGCGAGAACTCTTCGAGCTGCTTGGGGGTGAAGAGCTCGGTGTAGGGGTCGTTGAGCTCCTTCACCAGTCCGCGCGCGGCCTTCTCGTAGAGCGACTGCGCGTCGAGCGTGTCCACGTACCGCAGGGCGACGAACGTCAGCACCTGATCAAGGAGCTGAGCTCCGCCACGCGTGGACCGCGCCTGCAGGGCAAAGCCCCCGGCGAGCACGGGGAGGAGAATCAGACTGGCCAGGGCGGCCTTACGGGTTCGTGTCATGCGGCTGCTCTCAAAGGAGGGACCGGGAAGAACTCTCTAGAATACGTACGCCTGCCGACAGCCGCTGTTCCGGGACGCGGCGATCAGGTCTCTTCGCGGGGACGGGAGCCGAGGACGTAGTCCACGCTCCAGACCCGATCGTGCTGCCGAACGGCGATATCTCGGACCAAACCGGCACTCAATAGCATCTCGTGTGCTGGTTGAAGGACGCGCTGGAGGTGCGAAGGGTATCGCTGCGTCAGCGGGAGCTGCTCGGCCAGCCGCTCGAGGGACACGCGCCAGGAAAGCCGACCATCGGAACGGGCGACTTCGAGCATGCGGTACAGACGCCGGGCGACCGGGGATGACAGGGCGTGATAGCGCGCCGCCGAAAGGGTGATCGTGTGACGAGCGGCCAGGTTGGCGCGCACGGTGGCGGAGAGGGTTACACGGGCGTCGCCCGGCTCACCGGCGGCCAGGTTGCCGAACAAGTGTAGCTGCTCGCGATCGGCGACGCGCCGGCGCTGCACCGATACGGTACTGAGCACGGTGAAGCTGACGTCCTCATGGCCCGACTGCGCCGACCAGTACGCGCCGACCGATTCGAGGGTGGTCCGTTCGAGTCGCGCCAGGGCGGCGCGAAGCTGCTCGTAGGTGCGGCCATCGGCCCGACGGCCCATGGAGCGCAGAAACGCATGCAGCGTAAACGTGATCGCACCATCAGCGGGCGAGCCGGCTTCGTTGTAGCGATGCAGCAGCTCGACGTACACGTCCTGATCGAACGTGCCGGGCAGTCGATCGCCGGGCGCCGGGATGACGCGCCACCGCCCACCGTTCTCTGTTGAGAACGACACGGGCGTATCGTCGGCGGAGTCGCTGAGGCGAAAGAGCGGGAGTTCCTCGAGGGAACGATCGAGGATCACCCCGCGCACCGCCGGGCGCTTGCGTGCAGCGAGTGTCATCGAGGGAGTAAGCTGTCCGCCCGAGGGTACGGGCGCCAGTCTAGGCGAGCGTTATGACCTGGCCGGAGACATTCCGTGCCAGCGCACTGGCAAGGAAGGCGATGACATCGGCCACCGACTCGCGATCGACGTAGTCGGTCTTGTCGCCCATACTGGCAAGGTTGGTGGCGGTGCGGACGGCCGTCGGCGCGACCGCGTTCGCGCGGACGCCATGCGGCTTCTCTTCGGCGGCCACGGCCCGCATGAGCGTCAGCACGCCGCTCTTGGCCGCGGCATAGGCGGCCCTCCCCTTAGGCGCGCCCTCGGGCAGCGCGGCCACGGAGCCGAAGTACACGAAGCTTCCCTGCGCGGCGCGCACGGCGGGCAGGAAGGCGCGCGTGGCACAGAACGCGGTCTCGAGGTTGATCATGAACTGCTTGGTCCACGCGGCGGGGTCGGCATCGCTGATTGGACCGGTGATGGCGAAGCCGCCTGCCGCACAG
Source organism: Gemmatimonas phototrophica (assembly GCA_945870175.1). GTDB lineage: Bacteria > Gemmatimonadota > Gemmatimonadetes > Gemmatimonadales > Gemmatimonadaceae > Gemmatimonas > Gemmatimonas phototrophica_A. Next base: position 10,480 of record CAMBRJ010000036.1, on the reverse strand, counting down.
ATCACCGCGTGCACCTGGCCGCCGAACTGCGCGTGGGTTTGCTCGACCACTTGGTTGGCGGCGGCCTGCGCGGCGTCGGCATCGGCCAGGTTGGCGACGTGTGCGGTGGCGGTGAATCCCTGTGCCGTGAGCCACGCCGCGCGGGCTTCGACCTCGTCCGGCTGTACATCCAGCAGGGCCAGCGTCGCGCCGCGCTGCGCAAAGGCGAGCGCGACGGCTTCACCCACCTGACCGGCACGACCAACACCGGTGATCACGATGAGTTTGCCGCTGAAATCGAGTGCGTCGGTCATGGAGCTTCTCGGGGGCTGTGGGAAACTGAGACAACAACTGCACAGGGCAGACCGCAAAATTCAAACTACAAACGGCAACAGCCAGAACACGGAGTTCACAGATGGCCGGAAACAACACAGATAAGTAAAAAGCGCTTTTCATCCTATCCGTGTTGTTTCGATGTCGATCGGTGTGATCCGTGTTCTGGCAGTTGCGGTTGTTGTTGCGATCTACTTCAGCAACTCGCGAATGGTATCGGCCGTCGCTTCGAGGCACAGCGCGAGGCGATCGGGCGTGTGGTCGCCCATGTGGCCGATGCGGAACGTGCTGCTCTTGAGTTTGCCGTAACCCCCGCCGATCACGAAGCCACGCTTCGCGACACCCTTCACGATGTCGTCGCCTTTGAGTGTCGGCGGCAATGCGATCGCCGTGACGGTGCTGCTGCGCGCGTGCTCGGGCGCGTACACGCAAAACGATTCGCCGGTTGCTTCGCGCAGTCGCCGCACCCAATCGTGCGTCATCGCCGCCATCTCGGCGTGCCGCGCCCAGCGCGCTTCGATGGTTTCGCGCGCGATGTGCTCACCTTGTACCGCGGTGGCATACAGCAGTGAAAGCGCCGGTGTGCTTGGCGTCTGGTTCTTGTGGACGAACTCCTCGAATTCAACCATGTCGAAATAGAGGCCACGCGCCGTCGCCTGGCGGGCTTGTTCGATGTAGCGCGCGGAGGCCACGCCGAAGGCGAGACCGGGGGGCAACGCGAGCGCTTTCTGCGAGCCGGTGAGCACGAAGTCGAGGTCCCAGGCATCGGTTTCGATCGGCACGCCACCGATGCCGGTCACCGAGTCGACCAGCACCGCCGCGCCGTACTGATGCGCGAGGGCGGCGAGTTCCGGCAACGCCGTCAGCGTGCCCGTGCTCGTTTCGGAGTGCACGACGGTGATGGCCGAGAAGCGACGTTCGCGAAGTGCGCGCTCGACGACATCGAGCGGAACGGCCTGATGCCAGTCGCCGCCAACCACGCGCGTTTCGCGACCACAGGCCAGCGCAATATTTGCGAACCGCTCGCTGAAGGCGCCGTTCACCATCGACAGGATCGGCCCAGGAGCCGCGCAGCGGATCGCGGCCTCCATGAGCCCCGTGGCCGATGAACTCGACACATACACTGGGCGTGTGGTCCGGAAGATCGGACGCAGGCCATCCTGAATGCGGGCGAAGAGCGCTTCGAAGATCGCGCCGCGGTGTGGCAGCATCGGCGCCAGCATCGCCTCAAGCACGTCGCGCCGCACCTCGGTGGGTCCGGGAAGGAAGAACGTACCGAACTCGGACATGGCGCCTTACCTCGACAACGCGGGTTGGAAGAGCAAGGGATACAAGGCGGCGAAGCTGTCGGCTTCGGCGTCGGCCACTGCCACCACGTTCTCGCGGCGCGCGACGCCGGTGTAGGCGATGAACTCCGTCACGACTCCACGCACGGCCGCATCGGTGGAACCGTCGCCGATCATCACGGTGGGTTGAGCCAACCCGAGTTGATGCACCGTGAGCGGCTTGCCGCGCTGCGTGGACAGCGGTTGATCGCCATCGAGCAGACTCATGGTGCCGTCGCTATCGCGCGCCAGCGACACGGCGTGCACGCGATCGGTGGGCACGCCCAACTGCAATGCGATTGGCACGATCGCGATGCGCAGTCCGCCGCTGAGTAGGTGTACCTGACAACCGGCGCGCTGCAACAGCGTGATGAGTTCCTGGGCGCCAGGTTGCAGCGACTCGCGATACGCCTCCGCCAGCGAGATCAGCTCGCCGGCCGTCGGACGGATGCGCTGGAGTCGTCGGGTGTACACGGCCTCGATCGGGATCTCCCCGGCCATGGCCTGCGCCGTGAGCGCTTCGCTCTCACGGGCAATGTCGGGGTCCCGTCGCGCGGCCAGCCAGTCAATTCCCTCGATCGCGCAGACCGTGGAGTCGACATCGAAAATGACCGTCTTGAATCTGGGGCGTCGAAGATCGACGGACGGAGCCGTGGTGGTGGCGTTCACAGCACGTTGCCTTGCGCGAGCAGACCGAGGGGATCGAATTCGCGCTTGATCGCGTGCATTACGCGCAGCTGGGCGGGGCTGGCCTGCATCGGCAGCCATCGACGTTTGAGCTTACCGATGCCGTGTTCGGCGGCCACCGTGCCACCCATCGCGATCACTTCGCGCAACGTGGCCTCAACCACACGCTCGATGCGATGCAATTCCTCGGCATCCTGCGCGATGAAATTTTGATGCGGATGGCCGTTGCCGGCGTGTCCGTACGCGATGCCCGACGTGACACCCGCTTCGGCGGCAAAGCGCCGCGCCATATGCAGTGCCTCGGCGAGTCGCGGATACGGCACGGCCCAGTCGGTGCTGACCTTGCGACCACCGAACGGTCGCCGGGTGGCGCCGCGTTCGTTCATGGTGGCCGGCACGGCATGGCGCAGATGTCGCGCCTCGCGCAGGGCCGTGGCCGAATCGTACACGCGAATGTCGGCGCTGAGCGCGACGTGCGCGTCGGCGAGTTCGAGCCACGCCTCGAGCGGCAGTTCGTCATCGGGATGCGCCTCATCGGCGCCGGTCTCCTCGACGTACACCATGGCCGTGGCGTTGGTGGCCCACCCCGTGCTGCCTTCCGCCGCGCGCGCGATGTCCATGGCACCCTGATCGAAGAACTCGAGACAGCGCGGATGCACGGCCGTGGAACGACGCGCCGACACGACAAAGGCGAGGGCATCGTCTTCCCGTTCGAACGGCACCATGAGCCCAAGCACCTGCGCGGGGAGCGCGTGCAGCGCGAGCTCCGCTTCCACCACCACACCGAGCGTACCTTCACTGCCAACGAACCAATCGACCGGATCGTGCGCGATCGGATAGCCCACGGTGTTCTTCTCCAACTGCGGACGACGCAGGTCGAGCCGCTCCCCGCTGGCCAGCAGCACCGTGATCGCCCGGACGTGCGGTCGCGTGGCGCCGTAGCGCAGGGAGCGGGCACCGGAGGCATTGCAGGCGATCGCGCCGCCGATGGTGGACTCTTCTTCGCTGGTGGGATCGGGTGTGAAGAGCAGGCCGGCCGCTGCAGCGGCCCGACGCACATCCGCCACGATCGCGCCCGGCCCCACGCGAATGCTGCGCGTATCGGTGTCCACCTCGCCGATCGTACCGAGCCCGCGCAACGACAACAGGAGCCCGTGGTCGGTGATGGACGCGCCGGTCGTGCTCGACTGCCAGCCCGCGGGTGTGACCGCCATGCGAGCCGAGGTGGCCTCGCGCAGCAGCTCGGCGACTTCGTCGATGCTGGTTGGACGCGCCACGGCATCGGGAATCATTTCGAGTCCAGATGCGTCGCGCGCAAACGCCCGACGGATGTCGATGTCGACGGTTGTGATGTCGCTGGCGATCTTCATCGATGCGCTCGCTTATTCAGCGCCAAAGTGCGCCACGCTGGCCGTCAATACGTCGGGCAGTTCCAGCAACGCCTTACGTGTCTCTTCGCTGACCGCGCCGTCGACGGAGATCGCCGCCAGCGCATCGCCACCCTGCGCCAACCGCGCCTGGTGATACTCGGCGATGTTCACCTTGCGTTCACCCAGCAGCGTGCCGACGCGTCCGATGACGCCGGGTACGTCGTGATTCGTGAGAATGAGCAGCGTCTGTCGTGGATTGACATCGACGTGGAACTGGCCGATGCGCGTGAGACGTGGCGTACTGTCTTCGGGCGCCACACCGGCCACTGCCAGCTGCTGCATGCCGCCGGCGAGCGCCACTTCGATGGCGCGCGGGTGTCCGAGTTCACTGGATTCCCCGACGGACAGTTCGAGGCCGCGGGCGTCGGCGAGACTGCGCGCGTTGATGAGATTGAGACGATCCGTTTCGATCACGCCTTCCAGCACACCCGCCGCCGCGGCCGCGAGCAGTGGACCGGCACCATGGGCAAGATCGGGGCCGATGCGCAGCGTCAACCGACGCACGGCCCGCATGCCCTGATCGGCCAGTACGGCCCGCGCCACGGCGGCGGCGCGACGCGCCACGAGCATGGCGGGCTGCAAGCCGCCCCACTCGCCCGCACCGCCGGCCACGTTGATCGACTTCGAGAGGTCGTTGTGAAGTAGCGCATCGCGCACCGCGAGACAGACATCGCGTGACACATTGCGCTGCGCTTCGACCGTGTTGGCACCAAGGTGCGGCGTGAGCAGGAGATTGGGCGCCGTGCGCAGCGGCGAATCGGTGGCGAGCGGCTCGGCGACAAAGACGTCGAGCACGGCGCCGCGAAGCTGATCGGCTTCGAGCGCGGCCAGCAGCGCGGTTTCGTCGATGATACCGCCGCGCGCCATGTTGACCACGATCGATCGGGCGGGCAGGCGGCCGAGTTCCCGCTTGCCGATCATGCCACGCGTTTCGTCGTTGAGCGGCACGTGCATCGTCAGGATGTTGCTCTCCCCGATCAGCGCGTCGAGTGTTGCCGCGCGACGCACGCGCAAGGCGGTGAACCGTTCATCGGCGATGTAGGGATCGAAGGCCACCACGGTCATGCCGAACGCGTGCGCGCGCATGGCGACTTCGCTGCCGATCCGACCGAGGCCAACAATGCCGAGCGTCTTTCCCTTGAGTTCGCGTCCCATGAGCTTGGAGCGATCCCACACCCCGTTTTGCATGGACAGCGCGGCGGCCGGCAGCTGTCGCAGAAGGCCGATCACGGTGCCGAAGAACAGCTCGGCCACGGCCACCGTATTGCCGGCGGGGGCGTTGATGATCGCCACGCCGAGTTCGGTGGCGACATCGAGCGCGCTGTTGTCGACGCCGACACCGGCACGGCCGACGACCCGCAGTTTCGTCGCGGCGCGCAGCAGCTCGGCGGAGATTCGCGTCGCGCTGCGGCCGACGATGGCGTCGTACTCGCCGATGCGCCGCAGCAATTCATCCTTTGGCAGCGTGGGGACTTCATCAACGAGCAGCTCGGGCTCGGCCGCGAGCAGGGCGAGTCCTTCCGGATCGACATCGTCGGTGACAAGAACGCGAAATGCCATGAGAGCACGCGAAAGGAGACGCCGCGCGAGGCGATGCCCGGAGCAGGCACGACGCGACGCAGAGAAGAGGCAACGAAAGATTGGCTACAGCGAGGGGGGGGGAACAGCGACGTGCGGATTGGCCGAAGCCCACATGGATCAACACCCTGCGGTGCGGATCAGGTCCCGAAGTCGTTCCGGCCCAGCGTGTTGCGCAGCATATCGCGCAGGGCGACGAGCAGGTCGTCGCGCGCGGCCGGGGAGTCGTCGCGTACATGCAACTCCACGCCGTCGGCGATCGGCACGTGTCGCCACGTGGCCACGACATTCTGCTTCGGCGCGCTGGAATCCATTTGCAGCGTCAGCGCGGGCGCGAGCGACGCGGCGACGCGCCGTTCCAGCGCATCGCCGGTGACTTCCCGCATCTCCTTCTTGATCGCGTCGAGCGTCTGCCCTTCACGCTGGCGGATCTTGATGGCGAGCAGCTGCAGCAGATGGCGATAGCCGTAGGTGGCGGCCGTTCCGGCGCCCTCCGGTCGATCGAGCAGACCACTCGCGACATAGAAGCGAACGGCCCGCGCGCTGGGCACGGCCCGCGCTGACGCGTTGGTGGGTTTCATTCCGGCAGAATCCACCAGACTAGCGGCATGGGCCGCGAGCCCGCGGGCATTCCACGGAGCATTGCGCGCGTGAGCGCGAAGAAGTGGGACGGGAGACTCGGCCATGGGGAGGGCAATATACGCTGGATCGTGGCCGTGTGCTGTTACAAATGATTACGCGACTGCGCCGACTCGCCAGGCCGCCCGTGTGACACTCCCCAGTATCACCCACCACCCACCAGGACGACCTGACGATTGTGTCGGCGCAGTCGCGTGACCATGCCTGCCGAACGGAAGTGCGTTACGCTCGACCAGCCGGTGCAAAGGCGGACCGAACGTCGACGGTCGCGGCATGTTGCGCGATCGTGGCGAGATCGACCGGCTTTTCGAGAAAGTGCAGCGCACCCAAGCGGGACGACGCCTGACGGTTCGAATCGTCGGGGAATGCGGTGAGGACCAATACCATGGCGTCGGGCGAGAGCATGCCGGCGAGGGCCAACACCTGTAATCCGCCGTCACGCTTGCCGCCCAACCGGAGGTCCGTTACCACGAAATCGAAGCGCTGCGTGCGCAGTCGCTCGAGGGCTTCCGGGAGTAGTTCCGCAGAGCTGACCACATTGCCCTCGACGTCGAACAATTCGACGAGGACATCGCGGATGGACTGCTCATCTTCGACGATGAGGACTGACTTCTTGTACGCAGGTGACTCGCTCATGTCTGTCTGCAGAGCGAGAAACGGGCCGTGAGCGGCGGGCTGGTCGCAACCCATTGCCCAACAACGATTTCGTCGAATGTCTGCTCACAAGACTGCTCGGCAAGGCCGTCGGGAATCCGGTCAGATGCCCTGGGTTCCGTCCGATTTCCGGACAATCGAATTCGGTCGGTTGCCTGGGTTCAGCCGAAGTCGGCGGGGTAGCGCTTGAGTTTCTCGATCAGGGTCGAGCGGGCGATCCCGAGGATGCGCGAAGCATGGGTGCGGTTTCCGCCACTGGCCACCAGCGCCTCACGGATCAGCTCACGCTCGGCGTGCTCCAGCGTGCGCGGCTGGTACGATATGGGAACCGGTGCCACTGCCGGGGGCGCGGGCTGTACCAAACCGAGGTGCGTTGGCTCAATGGGCCGACCTTCGGCCAAGATCGCGGCTCGCCAGATCGTGTTCCTGAGTTCGCGGATATTGCCGGGCCACCGGTAGCTCGCCAGCGCGTCCTCCGCCTCGTTCGTGAGTGAACTACCCTTGGGCAACATCGACATGGCCATGGTCAGAATCTCGTCCTGACGCTGACGGTGTGGCGGCAACGTGATCGTGAGGACCTGCAAACGGTAGTAGCGGTCGGCGCGAAAGCGTTTTTCGGCCACGGCGTCGGCCAGCGACTGGTGCGTGGCGACCACGACCCGGGCTGACGACCGGAGCATCGTGGTGCCGCCCAAGCGCCGGAACGTGCGCTCTTCGAGGACCTTGAGCAGCCGCGGTTGGACTTCGGGACTCAGTTCGGCGATTTCATCGAGAAAGACGGTGCCGTCGCCGGCCACTTCCAGCAGGCCGCGCTTGGCCTGGCGGGCGTCGGTAAAGGCTCCCCGTTCGTGCCCGAACAATTCGCTTTCAAAAAACGTGGCGGAGAGCGATGCGCAGTTGACCTCGACAAATGGCGATCGGCTCCGCACCGAACGATCGTGAATCTGTCGCGCGATGTAGCCCTTGCCGGTGCCGGTTTCCCCTTGCAGGAGGATCGGGGCGTCGGGGTTGCGTGCGGCGAGATCGATCAGGTCGGAGACCGTCGGGGCCATGGCCGGCGGGGTCGCGTCGGTCCGCCCTTGGGCGCGCAGCACCGCGACTTCCTGTCGGAGGCGACCGCGTTCCGCGGCGCGGGTGACGGCGACGGCCAGCCGTTCCAGATCGACCGGCTTTTCCAGCAGGTCTGCCGCCCCGTGCTGCATGGCGGCGACTGCGGTTCGTACGTCGGCGTACCCCGTGAGCACGATGACGGCGAGGTCGGGATCGTCGGCCCGCAGCGCTTCGAGGACGCGGACGCCGTCGGCGTCGGGGAGGCGCAGATCGAGCAGCACCACATCGGGGGCGTGTTCGGCAGCCAACTGCCGGCCTTCGGTGGCGGTGGACGCGCCGCGCGCGGTGAAGCCGAACGTCTCGAAAAATTCGACCAGCGTCGAACGAACGGTGTCGTCGTCGTCGATGACGAGGAGCGACAACGTCACGTGGCCGCCGTGGGGGGAAGTGTGAGGGTAAGGGTGGTGCCGAATTCGGGGGTGCTATCGATGCTGATGGTGCCGCCGTGTTCGTCCATGATGCGCTGACAGAGCGCCAGTCCGATGCCGGTGCCGCCCGCTTTGGTCGAGTAGAAGAACTCGAAGACGTGCGGGAGGACGTCGGGCGGGATGGCCGGGCCGGCATTGGACAGGCGGCAGCGCCATCCACCCACCGGCGATACCTGCGACATCAAGACGAGTTCCGAGCCTTCCGGCGCGGCGTCACAGGCGTTCACAAGGATGTTGCGGCAGACCTGGCCGAGCTGCTCGAGGTCGATCAGGCTGCGCACCGGATGCTCCGGGCGCCCCCGACGGATGGTAAGCTGTCGCGCTTCGAGGCGGGCCCGTTCGCCGTCGAGGATGTCGTCCCACACCGATTCGGGGTCGGCGGGCACGAGATGCGCGGCGTTGGGCCGACCGAACTCGAGGAGCGACGTCACCATGCGGTTGAGTCGCTCGACCTCGCGCAGGATGCGGCCAACGTTCTTTTCAACGACCGGATCTTCCTTGACGCGAAATTGGAGCAGTTGCGCGGCCGAGGAGATGCCGAAGAGCGGATTGCGGAGCTCATGGGCGACACCAGCCGCGACTTCCCCGATCGCTTCGAGGCGGCGCTTCGACTCGACCCGTCGCACCAGCCAGGCGCGCTCGATCGCCACCGCCGTCTGCGCCGCGATCACGGCCAGCACGCGTTCCGCCTCTTCGAGCGCCTGTTCGGACTCGATGGGTTCCCCGTACAGGGTGATCGCGCCGAGCACGCCTTCGCCGGTGATCAGCGGGGCGGTGATTTCGAGTCCGACGTTGGTGGACTGTCGGGCGACGTTGCCGGTGGCGAGCGCGTCGAGCCAGGTGCGGAGCAGCCGGACCTCGAGCTGCTGACTGCTGTGCGCGTCGTAGCCTTGCCGGTGGGTAATGCGGAACTCGGCGGTATTGTCGTCGGCGAGGGCGATGACGAACCCGGTGGACGGGACGGCGCGAAGCAACTGGTGGGCGACCTCTTCGTAGACGCGATCGAGCGAGATCGCTTCGGCGAGGGCAATGCCGGTGTTGATGAGCGCTTCACGCGAGCGGTGGCTTGGCGTGATGTCCACGGTCGAGAAGACGAAGCCAGCGACCTGCTGGCCATCGTCGATCGCGGTGACCTGCATGAGGAAGACGCGTTCCTCGGTGGGGGAGCTGCAGGGGAATTCCCAGCGCACGACCGGGACGCGCCGTTCGCGCAGCAGCGCCATGGCACGTTCGATCTGCTCCCGCGACGGGTCGTCGGAGACGCTGTCGAATATGGAACGCCCGAGCACCGCCGATTCGGAGGAGATGCCGGGCGCTCCGTTGTCCGTCGCGAATTTGGACCAGGCGCTGTTGGCCGCCGTGATGCGTCCGTCGAGATCGACGGACCAGATGGTCAGCGGCAGCGCGTCGAGCAGCCGCCGCACGAACGGCGGCTGCTCGTCGGGCGGCATCACCGGCGCTTCGCGCCCTTCTTGGCGGGCTTGGCGGCTTTCTTGACGGCCTTCGCCGGCGCCTTCTTGACGGCCTTCTTCGGAGCGGACTTCGTCGGTGCCTTCTTGGCCGGTGCCTTGGCGGGTGCCTTCTTGACGGCCTTGGCGGGTGCCTTCTTGGCCGGTGCCTTGGCGGGTGCCTTCGCCGGTGCCTTCTTGACGGCCTTGGCGGGCGCCTTCTTGGCCGGTGCCTTGGCGGGTGCCTTCTTGGCCGGTGCGGGCTTCGCTACGGCCTTCTTGGCGGCCTTGGCGGGCGCCTTGGGAGCAGGCTTGGCGGGCGCCTTGGCGGGCGCTTTGGCGGGCGCTTTGGGAGCAGGCTTGGCCGGGGCCTTGGGGGCTGGCTTGGCCGCCGGAGCCGCCGGTGCTTCCACCTTGGGCACCGCGGGCGCTTTCGGGGCCTTCGGGGCCTTCGGGGCCTTCGGGGCCTTCGCCGGCTCGGGGGCGTCGTCGTCGAGGAGTTCGTCGATGTCGTCGATGGTCGCCGGCGCGTCTACCTTGGGTTCCGGCTTGGGCGCCTTCGACTTCGGCGCCGGCTTCGGCGCCCCCGGATTCTTGGGCGGACGGCCTGGGCCACGACGTACGGGACGACTGAAGATGTCGTCTTCGTCGTCTTCGTCCTCGGTCAACTCGTCTTCGAAGCTGTCGCCCTCGTCGTCGTCGTCGTCCTCTTCGTCGTCGTCGTCGGCACTGTCCCAGAGTGAATCGCCGCCTTCAGACGGAAGGCCGTAGCCGTCCTCCTCGTCTTCGTCGTACGACGAGCGGCCGTAGCCCACATCATCCATATCATCACCCATCAGATGGAGCTTCCCAATCTCGTCGCCACGCGG
>CAMBRJ010000035.1 GCA_945870175.1 Gemmatimonas phototrophica | reverse complement strand
CTGATAGAGAAAGTCACCAGTCACCGAGCGGGGCGTTCCGCCGCTCGCCGACACCACCACCAACGTGGACTGGGTGATCGTCGCGTTCTTGAGCGGCTTCGTACTAAAGGCAATCCACTTGCTGTCCGGCGACCACGACGGATTCATATCGGGACCCGCGCTTTCCACGAGCTTACGCGTCGTCGCCGCGGCGACATCGACCACCATCACGTCCGTAAAGCGACTGTCGTCGGCGCGCGTTGTCGGCATGGTGGTATACGCGATGCGCGAGCTGTCCGGAGACCACGCCATCTGAATAATCTGATAGTCGCCCTTCACGATTTCTCTGCTCGTGCGGGCAGCCACGTCATACACGGAAAGCCGCGCCGGCACGAAATTGCGATCCACCTCAATGGCGTCGTCTTTTTCTTGCACTTTCCGATCTTCGTCGGCCGTCGCGTCACGAACCGCCACAAAGGCAATGCGCTTGCTGTCGGGCGCCCATTCGATGGCCTGCACGCCGGTCTTGCTGTCGGTGAGCTTTTCTGCTTCGCCACCATTGGGCGAAATCCGATACAGCTGCGGCTTCCCGTCGCGCGCCGAAATAAAGGCAATCCACTTGCCGTCCGGCGACCACGCGGGCTGATCATCGGAGGCCTTGTGATTCGTCAGGCGCACCGGTTCCCCACCCTGCGCCGACACCACCCAAATATCAGCGTTCTTACTGCTCTCCTTGAGGTCTGACGTGGTCACCACGTACGCCACCCGCTTGCCGTCAGGCGAAATTCGCACGGTTGAAAGCTGGCGCATGGCGACCGCCTGTTCGGCGGTGATCCCCGGCTGCGCCGCCAGCGGTTCAGCCAGCGATGCGGTCAGGATCAACGCGACGGTGACAATCCGTTTCCGTTGCATGGGGGCTTTTCCTCGAATACGTGGAGAGACATACGCGCAACGGCCAGAGCCTTCGGGCCCTGGCCGCCGTGGGTCCGTGCCTACTTCTTGGTAAGTACCGAATAGCCGTAGGCTTGGTCGATCTTCATTTTGGTGACCTTCCCGCCGGCGCGCACAAACGTCACGAGCTGGCCGTCGTGCTCCCACCGGTCGCCAGGGCGGTACGAGAGGTCGATCGGCTTGGGCATCCCCTCGGCGGCGAGGTACAGCTTGCCACCCTGTACGGTGATCTTGATCTTCATTGGCTTGCCACGTCCTGGCCCATTGTACTCGCCGGTAAACGCCGCCAGATCACCGGTGTAGGTCGCCGACACCGTCTTGACCGGCGCGAGCACCACATTCGCCAGCGACTTCGCGACCTCGGTCGGACTAACCGGGCCACCCGTGTTGATCAGCACCACGATGATGACGTCGCCATCAGGGTAGTACGTGGACTGCGACAGGAACCCATTGATGCCGCCGGCATGCTCGATCACGCGACGCCCGTCGAACGTGTGAATGACCAGCCCCTTGGCATACCGAATCGTGGTGCCGTCGTTGAGCGTACTCGGCGTCGTGATGTCACGGTACGCCGCGGCCGACAGCACTTTCCCGCCATGCAAGGCACGGTTCCACGCGGCAAGGTCTCCCGCCGTCGAGCAAATCGAACCGGCCGAGAACGGGTACACATGCGAGAGTGGGGCCTTGTTCTCGAGCCCCTTGGCCCCCATGTCGTAGCCGTGCGCCTTCCGCGGGATGATGGCGGATTCGCTACAGTAACGCGAATCCGGCATCCCCGCTTTGTCGAAGAGGTGCTTCTTGATGTAAGCGGCGTAGCTCTCGCCCGACGTCTTCTCAATAATCAACCCAGCCAGAAAGTATGCCGAGTTGGTATAGAGTTGGAGTTCGCCTGGCTTGAAGTCGAACGGCAGAACCTTGAACATCGCGATCAGCGAATCCCGTGGGAGCGTGCGCGAAGCGATGTCGCCGAACTTTGGGAGACTCGTGTAGTCCTTCATGCCCGACGTGTGGTCGAGCAACTGCCCCACCGTGATGGTGTGCCCCTGCGTCGGATAGTCGGGGAGATACTTAGAGATGTTATCGGTGAGCGACAGCTTCCCGGCATCGCGTAACTGCAGAATGGCCGCGGCGGTAAACTGCTTGGTGACCGAGCCGATCTCGTACACCGCGCGCGCGGGCGTTTGCGTATTCAGTTCGAGGTCCGCGAAGCCATAGCCCTTGAGGGCGAGCGTGTCGCGCCCTTTGATCACGGCCACCGACATGCCGGCGGCTTTCCCGCCCTTCAAATAGGACGCTACCACCGAATCGATAGCCGACACCATCTGCGCCCGACTCTTCTGCTGCGCCGCGAGCGGCGTCTTGAGCGGCGTCGCGAGCGAACCAACCAACAGCACGGCCGCGACCGACCTGAATCTTGGGTGACGCATGGAAACTCCGTGGCAGTGGGCGAAAAGACGGCGAACCGGAGCAATTACTCCAGTTCGCCGTCTTTCCTCAAGCGTGCGAGAGTCTTACGCCCCGCGGTTAATGCAGGCCGTGAAGTTTGGATTGTTCTTCTCGGTGGCCGGCACCACCATGTTCTGGTCGGTACCGCGCGTCAGGCCATTCTTATGATACGCACCGGTCGGCCACACCTTCTCGGGATCGCGACCATACTGCCGCACCAAGCGACGCAGGTCGCCCATGCGGTGCGCCGTGGCAAACATCGCGAAGGCGCGCTCACGGAACATGAGGTCCACACGCCCAGCCGCCGTGCCCGGATCAACCGGCGTGGCCATGCTGTACGGTACACGCGCCTCGGTCAGCTTCGACAGCCACAGCGCGGGGTTGCTCGCGTTGAGGGCCGCTTCGGCTTCGATGAGGCGCGCTTCGACACCACTCGACACCACCACGGCGTGGTCCTGCGAGTTGTACTTCGCAAAGAAGTACATCGGCGTCACGAAGTCGAAATCCGACACAGCGCCGCTGCCGTCTACCGGAAGGCGTGGGTCTTTCGCCGTCGCGAAGTCCAGCCCGTTGATGCCTTCCTTGTTCGATACAAGGAACGCATGCGTGTTATAGCCATACGTAAAGGTGATGCTCTTCTGACGCTCAGTGGCCGTGCCGTGCTTCACGTAGTAGGCAAACGACGTGGGCACTGCTGCCACCGTGGCCGCCGCGGCAGCATGCTGTCCCAGATCCAGCTGCGCACGCGCCTTGGTGACCGCGGCGAGACTCTTCACCTGAGCGTCGGCACCGGCCAGCGCCAGTGCCGCATCAGCCGTGGATACGGCGAGCGTCAGCGCCTGCACGGTCGTGAGCGACGGACCATACGTGAGCGTCGGCGTCGTGGTGCTGATCGGCGCGCCAGAGCAATAGTTCTCACCCATGAGCACAATCAACATCGCTTCCAGCGCCTTCATCTCGCCACCACGCGGATCGGTGGGGGCGATCGCCTTGAACACGCCGGCCGCGCGCACCGCGGCCTCGCGCGCGCTATGCAGGCCGTTGTACGTGCTTGCCGCGAGCCCGTTCGACGCATCGACACTCCGGAGGTCAAACTGACGGATTTCCGGCGGCGTACCACCGAAGGCGAACTCGTCCGTCATAAAGCCGGTCGTCATCACCTGACCGAAGCCGCCCGCTGCCGAACCACTGAACGCCACCGTAAAGTCGCCAATGGCGCCGGCGTAGAGCGCGCTCGCGCCCTGTAAGCTCGTGGAAAGACCAGCGGGTTCAATCTGGTCCGGGTAGTTCGCCTTCAAGAGCTCCTCTGTGGAACAGGCGACGACCGCGATGGGAAGCATCGCCGCCGCCATCCAGCGCATCACCTGCGCGCGCTTCGGCAACCGTGCCGTCTTTTGTGTCGTGATCACGTTCGCCTCCCTTAGTAGTTGAGGTTGATGCGGAGCGCAAACGTCCGCGGCTGGCCGACCAGCGCCATATTGTAGTTCGAGGCATCCCCACCGCCCGTCACGCCTTCTGGATCCCACGACGTGAACTCCGTCCACAAGCCAAGGTTACGTCCCGAGAGCGAGACGCTCGCGCCACGCGCCTTCATCTTCGCGGCCCACGTCGGCGAGAGGTCGTACGACACCGACACTTCGCGCAGACGGAAGAAGTCAGCCTTTTCGCCGTACGCGCCAAACGCGCGCGGGCCAGCCACCGCCTTGGCCTGCTCACCCAAATCGTACCCCTTCACGTTGAGCGCCGCGCAGTTCGACATAAAGGCGCACGTGAAGAGACCGTTGATGTTGTGCGACACAAAGCCGCCGCGGAAATCCAGCATGCCGCTAATACGCAAACGGTTGTGCAACAACCCAATCGTGCTGGTCAGCGACAGGTTCTTATCGGGAATCGTGGAGCCAATGAAGACCGCCGTATCCGTCACGACCACTTCGCCCTGTTCGATGGTGCCGTTGGTGTTGGCGTCTTTGTAGCTCACGAGCTTCGGCCACCACAGTCCGAACAACGGATAGCCCGGACGGTTCTGATAGCCGAAACCGGTGAGCGGCGGAATGCCGTCGGCCAACGATTCCAGTTTGTTCTTGTTCGTTGAGGCCTCAAGCCCCACGTCCCACTGGAAGTTGTCGCGGTCCAGCACGCGAGCCTGGGCCGACACTTCAAAGCCCCTGTTGGTCACCACGCCGACGTTCTCGATGCGCGCGGCGCCGGCGCCGAGCGAACCCGGCAACGGACGGTTCACAAGTGCGTCGGTGGTCTTCTTGTCGTAATACGTGGCGCGCAACGACACGCGATTATCAATGGCGCTCAGATCAAAGCCCAGTTCCGTTTCGGACGACCGCTCGGGCTTGATATTCGTGTTACCAAGCGCCCCGAAGCTCACGGCCGGCACGTCTCCCTTGCCATACAGGGACGTCGTGGCCGGGTTCAGGTACGTGATGGCTGCCGTAACGCCCGGCTGCTGCCCCGACTGCCCAAAGGCGCCGCGGAAACGCAACTGTTTAATCCACTTGGCGTCGGCGTTTTCCATCGCCACCCAGCTCACCGTCGCCTTGGGGTAGAGAATGGCGCCAAAGTCCCCACCGAACGACGAGTTCTGGTCGCGACGCAACGCGCCGGTCACAAAGAGCTTGTCCTGCCAGCCGACCGTCTGTTCCATATACACGCCGAACGACGCGATTTCGATCGTGCGCTCGGACGACGTCTTGTTCGCGCCGGCATCAATCGTTACGCCACCCGGCGGCAAGACGCGTGACGAGTTCAACGTGCCAGCGCGGCGATCCTTGTTCCACTGCACGCCGACGGCCGTCTTGGAGGTCAAGCTCCCGGTGAGATTGAAGCTCGACGCGGCATTGAGATCCACCGACTGACGCAGGCTGTTCCAGCGATCAATCGTGCGCAGCCCCTCACGGTCGTTGGCCGAGAACGCGCTACCCTGCCCGTTCGCGTTGTTCACCATATTGTCGTAGGCCAGCCAGTCCATGCCAGCCGTCGCCTTCGTCGATAGCCAGGTGAACGGACGATAGAGTAGCGTGGCCGAGTTCAAGAACTGATTGGTGGCACGCGACACTTCCTTGGCCAATCCGTCCTTCGGCGGCGCAAAGCCCCACGCATTGGGGGCCGCGGGATTCGGCGAGCCAAACAGCGCGGAGCCGATCACGCCGGAGAGGTTGTCGCCGGTCTGCGGCAGCAACAGCCAGCCATTCACGTAGCCGAGGTTCACGCTCAACTCGGCGTTCGGCGAGAGCTGCGCGCCAAGGTTGACGCGGAGGTTCTTCTTCTTTTGCTGGTTCGGGTACATCTGGTTGAGCGGAATCTCGCTGACGCCGCGTTCCTTCAGCAGCGCGTCAACCTGCGAGTCCGGCATCTTCAGCACACCACGCTCATCGCTGATGTCGGCGCTCGCAAAGTAGCGCGCGAGCTCCGTACCGCCGCTCACCTGAAAGCCTTGCGCCTGACGGTGGCCGGTGGCGAACGGCGTGGTCGCGGACTGGTTGAGATAGTCCGCCTCGTGCGTCTGCGTGACCGTGCACGTACCAGCAGCGGCCATCCACTGCAAGCACATCGTCGGCGCGCCGGCGAGCGTCTTGCCCGCGTTGAAGTACGTCTTCGGATACTCATTCAGATCGTTGCTCCGCCCGGTCTCGCTGAACACGCGCCACTGCGCCGGCCCCGCACGACCCTTCTTGGTGGTCACGACGATCACGCCGTTGGCCGCCTGCGTGCCATACAACGTGGCCGCGGACGGACCCTTCACCACTTCTATAGACTCGATTTCTTCAGGATTCAGATTGTTCATCATGCTCGGCGCGCCGGTGCCGATACCGCCGCCCAAGGCTGGCGACGAGTTATCCATGCGCACGCCGTCCACAATGATCAGCGGATCGTTCGAGAGCGACGCCGAACTGATGCCGCGGATACGAATGCGCGCACCACCGCCCACGCTGCCGCTGCTTGAAAGCATCGATACGCCAGCGAGGCGCCCGTTGAGCACGTCTTCCATCGACGTGATCGGCAGTTCCTTCACCAACGACGAGACGTCGACCTTGGCAATCGAGTTGCCGAGCTCACGTGTGAGCTGCTGGCCGGTCGCCGTCGAGACGACCGCTTCCAGCTGGAAGGGCACCCTCGTCAACACGACATCAAGCGTCGTCGCCTGGCCGCTACGCGTGGTGGTTTCCAGACGCGCCGACTGATACCCGATCCGAATGATGCGGATCTGGTGCAAACCGGCGGGGACGCCAGTGACCGTGAACCGGCCGTCGGCCGCGGTGAGCGCGCCGACGTTCGTGCCCTCGACCAGCACTTGCGCGCCGTCGACGGGGGTGCCGCCCTCTTTGTCCGTGATGCGACCCGTAATGCGACCCGTCGCGCCCTGCGCCTGAAGCGTCAACGCTCCAAGTGCAGTCAGCACGACAGCCCGGCATACCGTGCGGCCGAGATTCCAGAGCATGACCACTCCTGTGGTAGTGTAGATGAAGCCGCACCTCGGTCGCGCCAACACTCGCCGGCACATCGGCATCGACCTTGCCATACAAAAAATGGCGGTTTGAATACACTATTGTGCACACATTCCCAACCGAGCACAAGTATGACAGAGGCGCGGCGTCAGCAGAGCTCCGAGGCCGATTCGCGCGGAAAAGAGCGGAATGGATGCCTGGATCACCTCCAGCATCCACCATTGGGGCTAACCCTTCCTAGGACCAACGAACCATGCGGATTCTCACCGCGCTCCTCCTCTCGTCGATCCTTGGCGGGCCCCTCGCGGCCCAGGATCGACTCGACCTCCTGTCCGCCGAGATCGACCGGGTGGCGCCGATCTCCGGCGGCATCCTCGGCATCGGGATTCATCACCTCGAAACCGGCCGGGAGCTCTACGTCCGTGGCGACGACCGGTTCCCGATGGCGAGCAGCTTCAAGGTGCCGGTGGCCGTCCAGCTCCTGACCCTCGTGGACCAGGGGAAACTCCGCCTCGACAGCATGGTGACGCTCAAGCCGAGCGATCTGCACCCCGGCAGCGGGACCCTGACCAGTCTGTTCGACGATCCCGGCGTGTCGCTCTCGGTTCGGAATCTGCTCGAACTCATGCTGCTGATCAGCGACAATTCAGCCACCGACATCCTGCTGCGATTGGCGGGCGGCGGTGACCTGGTGAACGCCCGACTCCGGGCCCTCGGTGTGTCGGGGATTTCCGTCGACCGGCCGACCGTCGCGCTGATCGCCGACGCGGTCGGGGTTCGCAACCTGCCGCCGGAGTCTGAGTTGACCCCGAAGGGGTTTGGGGAGCTGTCCCGGAAAGTGACCGATGACGAGCGGAAAGCGGCGGTCGAGGCGTTCTACCGCGACCCGCGGGATACGGCCACCCCGAAAGGAATGGCCGCGCTACTCCGGAAGATTTGGCGCGGGGAGGCGCTCAGTTCGAAGAGCACGGCGCTGTTGATCGACATCATGTATCGGTGCCAGACCGGTCAAGCTCGAATCAAGGGGCTGCTGCCGCCGGACGTACGGGTCGCCCACAAAACCGGGACCCTGGGCCTCGGCGTGGCGGCGGACATCGGAGTGATCGAGCTCCCGGGTGGTGGCGGGCATCTGATCGTGACGGCCTTCGTCAAACAGTCGACCAAGGACGGCCCCGAGCAGGAACGAGCGATCGCCCAGGCGGCACGCGCCGCCTACGACTACTTCTTGTTCCATCCCGCACGGTAGGCGGCTGGCCGACCGGCTTGCGATCCGTTGGGTTCACCACCGGTGGTGAACCCACACGATCGAGAACCGCCAGAACACGGATAACACCGATCACACGGAACCCACACGGATAAGCCGATCCGCGCGCCCACGGGCCATCGCCACGCGCCGACGCATCGCGGTGGTGTTGTTCCATCAATAAACCCAACGCCGTCAGATCAGCGACGTGCTCGGTCGCACACCCGGAGCAGATCCGTGTTGTTACCGTGCCATCCGTCTATCCGTGTTCCGGCCGTTCACGATCCGTCGGCGGCACCACCGGTGGTGAACCCACACGATCGAGAACCGCCAGAACACGGATAACACCGATCACACCGAACCCACACGGATAAGCCGATCCGCGCGCCCACGGGCCATCGCCACGCGCCGACGCATCGCGGTGGTGTTGTTCAATCAAAAAGTACCACGCCGTCAGATCAGCGACGTGCTCGGTCGCACACCCGGAGCAGATCCGTGTTGTTACCCTGCCATCCGTCTATCCGTGTTCCGGCTGTTCACGATCCGTCGGCGGCACCACCGGTGGTGAACCCACACGATCGAGAACCGCCAGAACACGGATAGCACCTCGACGAGGGTCGGCACGAACGTCTGCGGGTTGCCGTCGTGCTGCTCACGCCTCGTCGGGCGCGACCGTGGGCCTGCCTGCGGCGCGGCGGCGCCACAGCAGATACACGGGGACACCCGAGAGCACACCCGCGATGCCGACGAGCGCGCGGCCGGGCTGCGTGACGAGCGTGTTGAGCACAATGGCCGACGACGCGAGCACGAACAGGATGGGCGTGAGCGGATAGCCCGGCACGCGGAACGGGCGCGGCGCGTCGGGCTCGCGGCGCCGGAAGACGAAGATGCTCAGCGCGCCGAGGCCGTAGAAGATCCACCCCGTGAAAACGACGTACGTCAGCAGCTGTTCGAACGTCCCGGTGGCGGCGAGCACTGCGGCCCACGTGGAGCCAGCGATGATCGCAAACGCCGGCGTTCCAAAGCGCGGATGCACTTCACCCAACTTGCGGAAGATCAGTCCGTCGCGCGCCATCGCGTAGTACATGCGCGGCGCGGTGAGCGTGAGCCCGTTCGCCGCGCTGAACATCGACACGAGGATCACGACCGCGATGAGCTTCCCCGCCGACGGTCCGAACGACGCCGCCACCGCGCTGGCCGCCACGCGGTCCGTCGCCTGTACGCCCTCGACGCCGAGCGCCGCGACGTAACCCACGTTGGCGATCATGTACAGCCCGATGAGAAACCCGGTACCGGCGATGATGGCGCGCGGGAACGTGCGCTGGGCGTCGCGCGCCTCGCCCGTGGAAAACGTCACCATATGCCAGCCCTCGTACGCCCAGAGCACACCGATCATCGCCTGCCCGATGCCCGACAGCAGCCCTGTCGTCATCTCGGCGGGCCACATCGACGCGGTGCTCACCGGCGCGCCGCCAGCGACGATGAGCGCGATGCTCATGACGATGATCGCGATGGCCTTGATGCCGGTGCTCACGTTCTGCACGCCGGCGCTTTGGCGCGTGCCGCGCACGTTGAGCGCAGCGATGAGCGCAATGAGCAGCACGGCGACGACCTTACCAGCGCCGGGCGAGACCGGTATGAGTTGGCGCAGGTATGACGTGAACGCGACGGCGAGCGTGGCCACCGACCCGGCACCGATCACGAAGAACGTCGTCCAGCCGTAGAGGAACGCTGGCAGCGGGCCAAAGGCATCGCGGATGTACGAATAGAGGCCGCCCGCATCCGGCTTGGCGGCGCCCATCTCGCCGTACGTCAGGGCGCCGAGCAATGAGAGGATGCCCGCCACGAACCACACGAGCATAGCCGGACCCAGCGCGCCGCCGGTCTGTCGCAGCACGGTCGCGGGCACGATAAAGATGCCGGAGCCGATCACCGTGCCAATGACGATGAACAGGAGATCGGTAAAGCCAAGCGTACGGTCGAGAGATCGAGGCATGGTTGCGTGCTGGTTGGGGGAAGTTCGCGTGGGGACGATGGCCTGCTCATGGCGCCTGGCGCCCGTTACCGGCGTACCGTCAACGGCGTACCGCCGACGGTCGGGCGCCGTTCAGTGTCATCGCGCGCCCCCGCGCCGGCCGGCCGCGCGCTCGATTTCCTCAAACGTGGCGGTCCCGATGGGATACTGGCGCCAATCGTTAAAGTCGAAGTGCCACCACTCGGCCTCGTATACCGTGAAGCCCTCCGCAACCATGGCACGGCGCAGCAGCGCGCGATGCCAGCGCTGGAGCGAGGTCCCGCCGGGATAGTCCGGGTAGCTGCGGCTCGACATCTCGTCGTAGCCCCCCGGCATCTCAATCGGCCGGCCCGTCTTCAGGTCGTACAGCGTAATGTCCACCGCCGCACCGCGGTTGTGGCGCGAGCCCTGCGACGGGTCCGCCACGAAAACGTGCTGCGCCGGTGGCGTGCCGTCCCAGAACATCTTGGTCACGTACCACGGGCGATACGCATCGTGCACCAGCAGCCCGTAGCCGTACGGCCGCAGTGTGCGGGACGCGCGGGCGACCGCTTCAGCGGCAGGGCGCTGCATGAACGCGCGCGCCGACGAGTAGAACGGCGTGCCCATGAAGTTGTTCGACGTCGCGTACCGCACGTCGAGCAGGATCGAGGGATCGAGGCTCGGCAGCGATACGAAGTCTACGGCACGGAAGGGGCCCGTCTCCTTGGGCGGCGTCGCGGCGAGCGCGACGGCGCGGAGCGCGGCGACCGGCCGCACGGGGGTGATGGTGAACTGCGATCCGTCCTCGGTGCCCACGGTGCGGCGCGGGAAGCGCACGCCCGCCATGATCGCCTCGATCACGCGGCCGTTCGCGTCACGCCGCAGCTCCACGCGCTCACCATCGTAGAGACCCGACGCCGGGAAGGCGTACACGTCGCGCGAAACCTCAGTGAGCGGGTACTGGTAGAACCACTCCACCAGCGCGTTCAGCCGGCCGTCGCGCTCCAGCAGGAAGAGCGTGTTGTAATCCCAGCCGTACTCGCCGATGATCGGCCGCCACGTCGCCGGGGCGGCCAGCGGCGTCTTGAGGTCCACCCGGCGCAGCGTGTCGGTGCCCAGCGCAAGGCCGTCGCGCAACAGGCGCACGCGCGTGCCGTACGCCAGCCGGTCGTCGGTCATGAGGACGCTGTCAGTCAGCGCGCGCAGCTCGGCGCGGAATCCGCCGCGCATGGGCAGCATAAAGAGCCGGCCAGACTGCTCGATCAGCTCCACCGCGCGCTCCCCCGTGCCGTAGCGACCGGCGAGACGGCGCGCGGCCTCGGGCGCCAGCGTCGTCGTGCGCTCGATGTCGGGCAGCGGCTGGCCGGCGCGCGCCGCGCGCATGAGCCGGAGCGCCTCGTCCGCGATGTGCGACGCGACCTCGTTGGCGCCGTCGGCGGTGGCCACCACGACAACGCCGAGCCGGTCGTCTGGCAGCGCCGACAGCTCGGTGGAGAAGCCGTAGATCGCGCCGCCGTGCGACACGCGGCGGCGTCCGTCGAACTGCGAGAGCGCGAAGCCGAGGCCGTAGCCGGCCGTGGCCCCGGGCGCGGCGAACTGCGGCGTCCACATGGAGTCGAGCGTCGCGCGCGCAATTACCTGCCCTCCAACTCCGCGCCCGCCAGCGAAGAGCACCGAGACGAAACGCGCCAGGTCGTCCACGGTCGTGTACATGCTGCCGGCCGGCGCCATACCGAGACCGAAAGTGGGCGCAACCCACTCCCGGCTGTCGTAGCTCCACATCACCGCCTCGGCGAGGTGGCGCGCGAGGGCGGACTCCGGCGTGAACGCACTGTGCGCGAGCCCCATCGGCTCCAGCACCGCGCGCTTCACGTAGTCCGCGAAGGGCTGCTTCTGCGTGCGCTCGAGCGCGTAGCCCACCACCGCGATACCGGCATTCGAGTATTTGGTGCGCGTGCCCGGCGGGTACACGAGCGACGTGCCGCGCAGGCTCGCGACCGTGGCCGCGAGCGTGGTGCCGCTGGAATCGAAGTAGTGGCCGACGGGCGGCTCGCGCACGAGGCCCGAGCGGTGCGACATGAGCTGCCGGAGCGTAATGCGCGACGCATCGCCCCCCTCGGGCAGCACGTCGCCCACGTACCGCGACACCGGCGCGTCGAGATCCATCACGCCTCGCTCCACGAGCTGCATCACGGCGATGTCCGTGAAGAGCTTCGAGACGGAGCCGACGCGGTGCACCGTTTCACTCGTCACCGGCACCGCCGGATCGACGCGCTCGCGGCCATAGCCGCGCGACCACACGGTGCGCTGGTCGTCCACCAGCGCGATGGACAAGCCGGGCAACCGCTTGTCGGCGACCTCGCGCGCCACGAGCGAGTCGAGCCGCGCGATGACGCGCGAGTAGTCCGTGGGCATGCCCGGCGCGGTCTGAGCGCGCGAGCGTGAGAGGTGCGCGAGCCACAGCGCAGCGGCAAGCGCGGCGGCAAGCACGGCGGCGAGGGCAAGCGGGGCGCGCGCGGTGAACGCGCGAGGGGCGCGAGGCATCATGCTCATGGTCAGGGGAAGGTCGAGAAAAGGTCGTACGTGGGCCACTCGGTGACGCCCTTCACCGCCTGCC
>CAMBRJ010000034.1 GCA_945870175.1 Gemmatimonas phototrophica | reverse complement strand
CCAATCATCGCCCGAGGCGCTGGTCACCCAAGCGCGCGCCGCACTCGCGCAGGGCTATCGCAAAATCAAGATCAAGATCGGGCCGGGCCGTGACGTGGCGTACGTGCGCGCCGTGCGGGAAGCGCTCGGCCCTGATGCGCCGCTCATGGCCGATGCGAACAACGCCTATCAGCTCGCCGACGCCGAATTACTCGCGCAGCTGGACGACCTCGACCTCATGATGATCGAACAGCCGCTGGCGTGGGACGACATCAGGCAGCACGCCGACCTGCAGCAGCGTCTCCGCACCCCGCTGTGCCTCGACGAGTCGATCACGTCGGTCGACCGCGCGCGTGACATGGTCGCGCTGAACGCGGGTCGCATTATCAACATCAAGCCGGGGCGCGTGGGCGGCTTCACCAGTTCGCTGGCGATTCACGACTTCTGCCTTGCCCACCACATCGCCGTCTGGTGCGGCGGCATGCTGGAAAGCGGCATCGGTCGCGCCTACAACGTGGCGTTGGCGTCGCTGCCCGGCTTCACCAAACCGGGCGATTTGTCGCCGAGTGCGCGCTACTGGGAGCGCGACGTGGTGACGCCGGAGTGGACCATGAACAGCGAGGGCATGGTGACCGTGCCGCTCGATCGTCCCGGCCTGGGCGTGGATGTGGACATCGATCGCATCGATGATCTGACGGTACGGACGGTGGTGCTGCGGTAGGGGCGCGGTAAGGGGCGCGGTAAGGGGCGCGGTAAGGGGCGCGGCGATAGGCGCCGCTCCCCGAGTTTGACGGTCGGAATCTCCGGGGTCGTGCTCGACTACGACACCGAAGGGCGCGTCGTCGGCATCGACCACGCCTCGAGCAGCGCACGAAACTCGGTGAGTACGCGCTGCACGTCGGCAAACCGCGGCAGCCGGTCGCCCGTGCGCTCGTTCATATACAGATCGCGGCGCACCTCGATCATCACCGACTGCACGCGTTGGTCTCGACCGTAGTACGCATTCGGCACCAACGCGCCGGCGAACGGTCTGTTCACACCCACGCTGAAGCCGCGATCGGTGAAGAACGTGTGCACCACATCAGCCAGCTCGGCGCTCGTATGCATCGCGTCGGTGCCGATCCCGATCTCCGGCGGATCGCCGACGTCCACCTGGGTGGGCAGCGGCGCCACCGGAAACGAATGCGCGTCGATGATCACGCAACGCCCGAACTGCTCGAGTGCGCGCGCCGCCATCGCATCCAGACGGTGATGATGCGGCCAGTAGTACTGGTCCATGAGCTGAGCGCGCCGAGTTGCTGATATGGCGCGAAGCGGCGCCCCCGAACTCGTGCGCACGTACACCGCGCCCATGCCGTGTGCCGCACAGGGCTCGTGCGCATCGTCGGCAAAGCGCTCCACGTCGACCACCAGCCGCGAGACGTCCGCCGCCACGATCTGCGCCGGCGGAAAGCCGTCACCGTACAGCGCGTCGGTGAAGCGGTCGGTCAGCCGGAGCAGCTCCGCGTCGAGCGTGTTGCGATCCACCACGAAGTCACCGCATGCGTCGTCGGGGATGCCGGTGGAGGCGTGCGGGATGTGCAGGAGGAGCGGGGAGCGGAGCAAGGAATCCGTGAAAGGGGCGGCGGGCAGGGGGCCAACAGGCGTTGGCAGGACGGCGCTCGCGTTATTCGGATGACAGACGGCCGGCAGCACGGCCCGATGTTCGTCGCTCGCCGAAGAAGCGCCACCGGGGGTGGAATTCTGTGTAGTCAAGACTTTACGCGAACTGACGTATAGGATATCATTGACATGAGACTGTTGCTTGGTCGCGAGCCGCATCGGCTGGAGGTGCCGCACCCAGTCATCATCGAGGAATTGCTCTCGCTGGCAGCGGATCGGAAGTCGGTCGCCGTCACGACGATCATCGAGATGCTGGCCAGTCTGTATGCTGAAGGGCGAAGCAGTCCCTATCTGGTAAAGCTCTCCCATTCCACGCTGTGGGAACTCAAGCCAATGAGTCGCGGTGGTGAGCGCGGCGGCTGCCGAGTGTACCTGTTTCTGCTGCCGACGGGTGAGGCCGGAATCGTGAACTGTGAGGTCAAGAAGCCGGATGCCAAGGCGAGTCAGTCCAAGCTGGCAGTTGGGCTACGGATGATGAAGGCGTACAACGAAGGGACCCCTGTATTCGAGGAGGCCAGATGAGCGGACAAACACACTCCCAAGACAGAAAGGCCGAGGTACGGGCCGCGCTACAGCTGGACTCCGAGCCCACCGACGAGTTCATGACGCTGCTGGCCGAACTCGGCGACGGCGACGTCGCGTCGGGCCCCGTGGTGCCGATCCCCGCGCGAGGCTACACACCCGACGAGATCGAGGACGTCGTCATCAACGGGACGACGGGCGACTTGCTCGCCCGAGCCCGCGGCGGCCGCACCCTCGCCAGTATCGGGGAGAAAGTCGGTGTCACCCGTGCCCGAATCCAGCAACTCGAGCGCAGCACGAATATCGAGATCGCCACCTTCGTGCGCGTCGCCAAGGCGTGCGGCTACGAAGTGAGCGTGCATCTCCGGCCGCTGCGCTCCGATCTGTCCCCGCTCTCGGCGGTGCTTGGCGGGTCGGACGCAGCGTGAGCCTCGCCCGGGACATGTATAGTTTTTGACCGTTTTTATGCACGTCGTCCTGACGTGCATGCGAATTAGGCATGTTCTCGCTCGCCGATCTTCCGCCATGAACGGCTGAGAGACCGAGCGCACGGTGGCCTAAGCTCGAAGGATAGGCAGTGTTACCGCCCGTAACACAGACAGCAGACGTGTTACAACAAGTGTGTTTTCGAAACATGTCCATCGGCATGACGAACTCGGCGCACCTCGATCCGAGAGGCCAACGAGCGTTGCCAGGATGACGGCCGCGGCCTTCCGGTGACACACGCCATCGGCACAGACGCCATCGTGACGCGCGCCATGTCATCGAAACCTTCCAAGATGAGGCGCCACCCGCAAGGACAGCCTTTACACCGAAACAGCGCAAGGATAGACTTGTCATGAGGCTGCTTCTCGTGCGGCACCCTGATCGTTCGGACGCAAACTACGCGCTGATCATCGAGGAATTCACGTCGCTCAACCTGACGGGAAAAGCCGCCGCCGTCACGGAGATGATTGCCATGCTGGGAGACCTCCACGCGAATGGACGCGCCAGCAGACACCTCAGGAATCTGACCGGAACACCGCTAATGGAGCTGAAGCCCACCACGCGGCGTGGACAGCGAGGTGGTGCGCGAGTCTATCTCTGGCTGCTTCCAGACAACGCGGCAGCCATCGTGAACTGCGAGGCGAAGGCACCCGACGCTCCAACCAGCGTACCGAAATTGAAGGTCGCACTCACTGTGTATTTGGCGCACCAGCGTGGGGATAGCGTGCTCTCCGCAGGACCACACGACGGCAATCTCCGATGACCCCAAAGAAGTCGCGACCGGCCACGGCCGCCAAACTGCAGGTCAAGGAATCGCTGCAACTCGGTACCTTGCCCGACGACGAATTGATGCAGCTGATTGCGCAGGCAAACAGTGCCGCGAAGTCACCGCGGCCATCGGGCATCGCCACACCCGGCATCACGCCTCATGAAATCGTGTCGTGTGTCGAGATCGCCACGGCGGGTGCCCTACTGGCGCTTGCCGAGAAGGCCGCGGGCCATTCGCACAGTGAGCTGGGCCGAGCGCTGGGCGTATCGCGGCAGCGCGTGAAAGAGATCATGGACAGCGGCAATCTCGAAATCGAAACGATGGCGCGCGTCGCGGCCGCCTGCGGCTACGAGCTGAGCATCAGCTTGCGCCCGGTCAACCCCGAAAGGCCAGTATTGGGCGCCGTCATCTCTGCCGCCCGTGCATAGCGATCACACGTCTGTATGCGCTTGGGCCGTTCGACTCACAACTCGAAACCCTAACTCGCAACCCGAAACTCACCCAGCGATCCAAAGGCTTAATGCCGCGGCGTGCTACATTTCAATTATTCCGAATGGAGTTTGTCGATGACCTTGCAAGATTTCATCACGACCGACGCCAGCGTCCTGGCGGGCAAGCCGGTGGTTCGCGGAACGCGGCTCGCGGCTGATTTCCTGCTTGGTCTTTTCGCCGCCGGCTGGACTCAGGAGCAGGTACTAGCGAGCTACCCGCAGATCACACCCGAGGCACTCCGAGCAGTATTCGCCTACGCGGCGGAAGTCACGCGCAACGAGGCATCGCCTCTGTCCTCCGCTGAGCTCCTCCAACGCATCACGATCCGTCCCGAACAGTGTGGCGGCCGCCCCTGCATTCGCGGGATGCGCATTCGCGTGATCGACGTCCTGGAGCTGCTGGCCGCGGGCGAGTCGAAGGAGCAAATCCTCGAAGACTTTCCCGACCTGGAGGCCGACGACATCGCGGCCTGTCTGTTATACGCCGCACGTCGCCTCGACCATCCGAACGTCGCGGCGTAAGCCGTGAGCACGGGTCCGCGCGTGGAGCCCCTCAATGACCTGCGTATGACGCAAGAATCGGCAGAGTCGAGGAGGAGCGGCAGCCGTTTCGCACCGGTCGAAGACAATTGTCGTGGTGCGAAGCCATCGTCCGTTCGCCCATCCGATGGGAGCGACAACCCGACGGTCGGTATAGATTTTGGGGACAGGTCCCCGATCTCGACGGTCGGTATCTCCGGGTGGTGCTCCTCGATGATGGCCGGACAATCCACAACGCGTTCCCCGATCGCGGATTCGTATTATGAAGCTCAACTATTACCCCGAAACCGACTCGCTCTACATCGACTTGATTGACCGGACGAGCGTAGAAAGCCGAGAGGTATCCGCCGGGGTCGTGCTCGACTACGACGCAGAAGGGCGTGTCGTCGGCATCGACATCGACCACGCGAGTCAGACGGTTGATCTGCTCCGGCTCGAGCTGCAAGCCCCGCACATGGCGGTCGAACGCACGGTCGCGTAACGGCGCGCAGCAAGGCGTGCACAACGAACCCGGCCCGCCAGATCAACTCGATCTAGCGGGCCGTTCTCACTCACCACCCGAAACCCTCACTCGCAACCCGAAACTCGCCAGCGATCCAAAGGCCTAATACCGAGGCCTAGTTTTCCGCGGCACTTTCCCACAATTCGCCGGCCAATTCGCCGGCCATGTGCCCGGTGACCGATCGCGCTTGATGAACTCCGGGTCTTCACTCGCCAGGTACACCATCAGCGCGGCCAGCGTCGCGTTGTGCTTCACATCGTCGAACACGATTTTGTCGTACGTGTCGCGGTTCGTGTGCCACGTGTACGTGCCGTAGTTCCAGCCTACCGCACCCATGCCGAAGCTCGGGGTGCCGAAGCAGGCGAACACGGCGCCGTCGGTGCCGCCCGGGTTGCCCGTGGGCACGTCGTTGAAGCTCCACGACACCACGTTCGCGCTCAAGCTGTCGGTGAAGAAGCCCGGCAACTGCGTGTACCACTGCTTCAAGTGACGGCCGATGTCGGTGAGCCCCGAGCTCGACAGCGCCTGCACGCGTCCCGTGCCGTTGTCCTGATTGAAGAGCCCCTGCAGCCCCTTCATCACCTCCGGATGATCTTCCGTGAACGCGGTGGAGCCGTTGAGTCCCTGCTCTTCGCTGGCCCAGTGACCCACCATGATCGTGCGCTTCGGATTCGGATACGCCTTCTTCAAGATGCGCATCGCTTCCATCGCCATCAGCGTACCCGTGCCGTTGTCGGTGGCACCGCTGGAGCCGTCCCACGAATCGAAGTGCGCCGACAGCATCACGTATTCATCGGGCTTCTCGCTGCCCTTGATCATCGCGATCGTGTTGAACGCCGGCTGCTCGCCGAGCAGTGCCGCATCGAGATCGAGCGTGACCATCGGCTTCTGCTTGTTCTCGGCCAACCGATACACCAGCGAATAATCCTCGCAGGTGAGCCCCACCGCCGGCGCCGTCGTGTTGTACGTCTCGAACACTTCGATCACGCCCCACCCACCGGCGCCGCCCGCACCACCACCGCCGAAACCACCGCGTCCTGCGGCCGCTGCGGCCAGGCTCGAGGCCGGTCCACCACCACGATCACTCGCGCCCGCCGGACGCTGACCGCCGGGGCCACCGGGGCCACCACGACCACCACCGCCGCCCGCGTTCTGCGCGGCGAACGGATTCGCGAAGCCCGAGAGCTTGTTGCGTGACGTGATCATGCCCACCACGCCCGCCTTCTCGAGACGCATGCCAAGCGTGCCTGTGCCGAGCCCCATGCCATAGCCCGTGCCGCGATAGAGCTTCGTGCTGTCGGGGCGGCCATTGGCGCCCGTCATCACGGCCCAATCTTGTTGTGTTTGCGCGACCAGCGTGTCCATGCGCGCCTTTGATTCGGGCGTGGCGAAGCGCACCCAATCTTCACTGGGGCGGCAGGTCGGATACGCCGGCGACAGCAACACGATCTTGCCACGCGCCTTCGGCAGCCACGCCACGAATTCCGTGCTGTCCTTGAACTTGGGGAGGACGATCGCCTCGGCCTTCACCGGCTTGCCCTTCGTGCCCGGGCTCCAGGCCAGCATCGTGCCTTCCAGCGAGCGCGTGCGCGGTGCCA
The DNA here is from genome assembly GCA_945870175.1 of Gemmatimonas phototrophica. Lineage (GTDB taxonomy): Bacteria > Gemmatimonadota > Gemmatimonadetes > Gemmatimonadales > Gemmatimonadaceae > Gemmatimonas > Gemmatimonas phototrophica_A. Next base: position 6,270 of record CAMBRJ010000034.1, on the reverse strand, counting down.
CGAGATCGATGTGCGACACGCCACGCCGCCATCCACGCCAGGTGCCGTAGTTCTCACGCTTGGCGTCGATGCCCCACGACTTGTACTGCGCGATGGCCCAGTCGCTGGCGGACGTCATCCCCGGGCTGCCCGTGAGGCGCGGACCGATGGAATCGAGGAGCGCCTGGCCGAGGGCTTCCACGCGGGACGAGTCCATGCCGATCTGCCAGATGCGCTTGATGGCGGGGTTGTCGGTGGGGAAGGTGGTGGGTCGCTGGGACTGCGCTGGTGTGCTTGCGGCGAGGCCGAGGGCGGTGGCGACGGCGGCGAGGGCCGCTGTGCGCCGGAGGGGGGAGGACATGGGTGGGAGCCAGTGGGTCGTGGGGGGAGCGGGGATGGAGGATAGTGCGCGATGGCGCGGGAGATTGCGAGCGTCAGACCCACTCGGCATCATGCGGCACACCCCTTACGGAGGCCGTGCATGCATCGATGGGCGTTGGGAATGCTGTCAGGTACTGCGCTGGCCATGACGATGGCGGCGAGTGCGAGTGCGCAGCCGCTCGACCGTTCGGCAACGTCGAACACGAGCGGGTTGTCGGTCGGGATGCATCTCAATACCTCGGCCATTCGATCGCCCGACCGCGTGACCGACAAAGGCGGCGGCGTTGGAATGCGACTCTCCTACGGTATAAACCAGACGGTCGCGTTCTTTCTCGCCTACGATGTGGCCACGCTCAGCACAAGGCTGATGGACTACGCCGTGATTCACACCGACGTCGGCGTGCGCTTGTCGTTGGCCGACGGCACATCCGCGACCGTGCCCTACGTGGAAGGTGCCTTCTCAGGACGCGTCTGGAACCAGGCGGCGTACACGAACGAGCGCGCATTCACCGGCAACGCCGCCACGTTCGGCGGCGGCATTAAGCACTTCCTCGATAGCCGCATCGCACTCGACGCCGGCCTGCTCTTCTCGCACGGTACCTTCACCGACGCCACGGTGAACGGCGCGTCCGTCCCGGACTACCGTGGCGACGCCGTGTGGTCGTCGCGATTCAATCTTGGTGGCCGGATGTATTTCCGGTGACTGTGTGTCGCGTGCGGGGGATTGCGCCCCGCGCCTGCTGTGTCGAATGACGCCGCGCATTCCCTCCCAATCTCCGTTGGAGAATCAGATGAAGCGTTCCTTGACGCTTGTCGGCGCAGAGCTGTTGCTGTCGACATCCATGTCAGCCTGCGGCACGATCATGCACGGCACCTCGCAGGACATCGGCTTTCAGAGCAGCCCCAGCTCGGCCAAGCTCACCGTAGACGGCATCCTGAAGGGGCAGACGCCGGCCGTCGTGCCCTTGGCGCGTAAGCGCACGCACATCGTGCGGCTCGAACTCGACGGCTACCAGCCGTACGAGGCCACCATCACCAAGAGCGCATCGGGCTGGGTGTGGGGCAACATCGTGTTCGGCGGGATCATTGGACTCGTCGTCGACGCCGCATCGGGCGGTCTGTATAAGCTGAGCCCCGAGCAAGTGGCCGGGCAGATGGGCAAGAGTTCGGCAAATGCGGTCACGCGCGAAGGGTTGTACGTGCGCGTGGTGATGGCGGCGGATCTGAGCTGGGAGAAGGTGGGGCAGATGCGGATGGAGTGATTCGCGATCGTTAGCACCGCTCACGCACTCAGGACATTTGCGCATCCTCAACAGAAAACTCGTTCGGACTGTTAGGCGGAAAGCCCGCGCCGACCTGGGAGCGAAGCGCGAATGTACTCGTTGAACGATTCGACTAGGAGATCACGACGCGCCTCCCAGAAATCTTCAGCGGTGTCGATTGTCCAAAGCGCGGAATCTGCCGGAACGCACTGACTGGCAAGCACGCTCGCCTTAATCTTCTTCAGATACACCTCCGGTCCGCTCTGGCCGATCGACTTGTTTACATCTTCGGCGATAAAAGCAATATTGGCAACATTGTCGGCACTGGTTCGAGTTGACTCCGCGAACTGCGCGCGAGGAAGAATATGGTGGCGATCCACCCTCGTCTGCAGCAAGACTTTTCCGCCCGTAAAGAAGTCTAAAATGCCGCGATGCCTGCAGGCGATATAGAGCGCGAGTAGCCCGCCACGATCAGAGAGCGATCCCGTGAAATCGCGAGGCTCCGCTACCAAGTTAGATCGCGAACCCCGAAGATTCGTTAGTAAGGCGCCAATCGGATCGGCAGCGCGGCATGCCCGAAGGTCTTGATCCAGCGTAGTCTCACTGGAGACGCTATACCGATGGAGTAGAGCAGCCAAAGCCAGCCACGCTCCAATCGCAGCAGCATCGCGCGACTTTGGTGGGGTGATCGCGCAGAGCGCTATTACCGGGACAAGGAGCGCCCCGGACCAAAGAATCTCCATGTTGATCAGACCAAGTTCGCTTCGAACTAGGTTTATCGCCTGTTCAGTGGCCCGTTTCGTTTGGTTCCACGCTGCCATCACCTCGGCTCGTTCAAGCTCATGGAGGGGCGTTCGATTTCTCCCATCCGGCTTTGCAACGAACGCACATGCGCGGAATAAATGCATGATATTGAGTCGATCATATCCGTCATTTCGTAACTTATGAAGGAATGGCGCGACCTCGTCTGCGATGAAGCCAGAGTGTCGAGATGCGAGCTCCGCGCTCTCAATGTCCTGTTTCCGCAGCTTCATTCCAAGCGTGTTGATGCGCTTGAATGCCGTAACGGCATCCCTAAAGCTGTGGTCGATCATCCGGACAAGGGGAACTTCGTAGTCTAGAATTCGACGTACCAACTCGAAACGCTTCTCACGCCTATCGGCAGCCTTGCTGCCATCCAAGTTGCGACGCATTTCACGGTAGCGTTCGTCGTCCCAGAGGTCGGATATGCGCACCCACGCGGAGTCGTTCCGCGTTGCCGCGTTTGAGAGCTTGAAGACGTCCTGTTCGGCATGATACACAACATCTATCCCCTCGTCGCCGCTCATCGTTCTGGCGAGAGTGATAACGCGTTGTTGTCCGTCAATCAGCCAGCTCATCACTGCTGATCGAACGGGGCGAGGATCGCGCCGCCTTGGGCGAGTCTCCTCCTCGCTTTGCCAGAGCAAGAGCGACGACACGGGGAACCCACGATAGAGTGAGTCAATGAGCTGAGGGGCTCTGCTTCGCTTCCAGACATACTCCCGCTGGAATTCTGGAACCACAATATGGCCCGCGCGATACTCGTCGACGAGCTGACGAACGCTCAATGTTTCATGCTTGAGATGCGGATCAGACATTGTGAGATCGGAAGTGGAGAATCTGAGCCGTTGACTGGAGTGACCCCCATCGGCTGGACAAGTGACGGGCGCGGTTTGACCTTCGAGGCAGCCCCTCGGAGGAACTATGGCCAAGACATACCGACGGTTCAGTACGAGAACATTCCACTTTTGGCGACCGCTCCTTTCTGGGGGGGATTACCGAGGACTGGAGTTACTTGTGCGTGAGTATGCGCGGCGAGTAGCTCGTCAGCTTTGTTCTTCCGAAGCAACTAGCGCGCGAAGGTCTGCGAGGTGGGTACCGGTGAAACAGATACTGAGCTTCTCGCTGGCGAGAATAACCTCCAACTCTCGGTCAAATTCTTTGAGCTGTAAGAGCATGTCGTTCATGAGCTCTGGCCTCTCATTTGCATGCCTGAACATTGCCGCGTGGTTTGGGCAAAGCGCCAAATAATTCTGATAGTGGCGACGTTCAAGTTCCACAAGAAACTCCACGCTCTCGAAGAAGAAAGAACCATTGGCCAGGGTGAAAGGCATACGCTTCTTGCAGATCTGACAGACAAGCTCCTTGTCAGCGTTGGTGTACTGCTCGACGAGGTAATGGTCAGCGTCTCGTTTAACGGCGGGCAATCCCGTGGAGACTGCCCGGAACCGCGAATCGCTGACTCGCTCCGGCGCTACAATGGCCCCCGCTTCAACGCGTTCCTGTCTACGCGACGGATTCTGTGGCGATTTGTCAGGAAACTCCGGTTGGTTTCTGTGCTCGAATTCACGAAGGACTTGCTCCTGCTCCTCGTCCGAAAGACGGCTGAACCGTGTCACTCGAGCGAGCCCCTCACCGGTCGGAAGACCTAGCGATCTAGCCATGTTGTCCTTTTCCGCTTGGGCTGCCGTCCTCAACTCTGCTGAAGCTCCAAATCCAACGGCCGCTAACCACTCGTCGCCCGCATCGTACGGAAAACCTTCGGGCAAGAGTTCGGGGCGGGCGTCTGCCGGCCGTACAAACTTCCCGTCCGACTGAGGTATCCACGTCGATTTTTGCAGGGCAAGCACAAGCCGGGACGGCTCCTCTCGCAACTTATAAGTCTGATTCGGACGAAAACGCGCGCGAAGCCACTTGGCTCCTCCGTCGCACATGGCTCTCCAGACTGCTCGAGAAACCGCCTGGCTCGCGTCCTCGAAGGCCTTTTCGAGGCCGTCGATAGTCCAATCTTCGTTGGTAGCAGACTTAGTCCACTTCACACCTCTCTGGCTCCAGTCAGTACTGAGGCTTCGCCACTTTGGGTGGAGGGAGCAGCTCGACTTGATTGCGCGCAGTCCGGCCTCCGCGCCGACGGCCTCAGCAAATCGCTGCGTGCGCGTACTTGACACCTTTCCTTCTGCAAAGCGTCCAGCGAGCGGTTTTCGCGTCGATCCGATGCGAGCATAGAATTCGCTTAGACCCGAGTCTACGTAGGGCGCATCCAAAAAGACCTCAGTGGGCCGTACCCAAGCGCCGTCAACACGCGGCAAGATGCAGAAGCTCTTGAATAGCGCTGCGGAGTCAGGGGCGCTTTCAACTAGCTTTACGAATCGAAGAAGATCCTTTGTTCGCGGAGTAGTACACTCGAGTGTATAACGTTTCTGAAGAATCGCAACGACTTCGTCTCTTTCGCTGACTTCCCTAACGCCGATCGCCGAGAGGAACTTCTTGGCACTTTCCTGTTGTGCCTTACTGCGTCCGGAGGTGTACGTGGCTTCGGCGACAAGGGGCAACGCGGTGTGGTCGTCGGTCCCAGCGGTTGGGAAGAACGTTGTCGGACCCGTTCCAAACGCACCGTCGGATCGTCGGACAAGCATCAACGACGTGAGTCCGGCGAGAGCGCTGCTGGCGCCAAGCTCTTGGAACAACAGCGCATACAGTTTCTGATGCCAAGAGTCTGGTTTCGTTTGAAACCAGGCCATGAAAGCTTCATTCGGCGTGTGTGTCCACTGGCCGGACGAATGCATCCTAACTGAAGTACCCATCTGATCTTTCAAGACGCCGACAAGTCTGTCTACGTCCCATTCCGAGATGTCGAGCCCGGCGAGGAAGCGATCTGCGTTACTGTTCTTTTGCGCGGCGCTAAGTGCCCATCTACTGCGTTGTTTTGCGGTAAGCCCGAAGGCTGAAAAATCGTCTTCCGTGACAAGGTCCTTCAGCGCAGCACTCGCTTGAACTAGCGTCCTGGCAGGCGCGAATCCCCGTACGTGGGTTGGCACTAGCGATTGCTCGTTCATCTCTGTCACAATCGCGGAGCGGATCGGGCCGTACTTGTTGGGAATCAAATCCAGTGGGTTTGGAAGTACCCCCATGAAATCCCCGGTGAGCAGTCCAAGGTCGCGAATGACATGTAAAGAACGCGCCGCCAGTTGGGAGAGCTGGAGGAGTAGCGGCAAGTTGGCCGGTGTGTCCTTGATGCTCGCGCGACTGAGTTCTGGTACGAACGGCGCGTGCAGATGAAACCGCAGGCCTGAGGTTTCCCTGTCTGCGGGAAAAAAGACCGCGACGCGCCCAGGGCTCGCCGCAGCAACTCGCATCTGATCGCTCGCGGAACGCGCGGCGTCAAACGGCTCTGATCCTCGCATTGCCAAGTCGAACGCAATCGAAACCCGTTGCGTCGTCATGCCGTCAACTGGCTGTGAGAAAAGCAGGAAGTGCGAGGTCGACGTTGTGGCGCTGTCCATCTGCTTCAAGATTTCAATGTGGTGTTCGGAGTGCACGACTCGAAGTACCTCGCACTCGCTTCCATCTACACTCCACGCGATCGACTCAAGGTGGCGTAGGAAAAGCAAAGTCGTCTCCGCGAGCTCGTTGAGTCCCGCGAGAATTTCGCTGTATGCTTCAATGGCTGTCTTCTTTCGGTTATTGAAGGGGAACTCGAAACGCGTTCGTTTTCCTATGCTGGGCTCGGGTGGGATTTCGCGAGGGAGCACAAGCTCGACTATTTCAAATGAGTATGTTGGAGACCATATCCTCGGTGTCTCCGTGTAAGCGAAGACCGCTTTGAAACCTAGGCCGAAGCGACCGA
>CAMBRJ010000033.1 GCA_945870175.1 Gemmatimonas phototrophica | reverse complement strand
TGCGCCGACCGCCAGCCGGCGCACCGGCGGCGCCGCTGCCTGCGGTATCGCTCGAGAAGGTGCGCACCGTGCGCCCCGTGGAATCCTTGAACTCGATCGTGACCTTGGTGGCCGGCGACTTGAGCCAGTAGTACACGATCGCGCCGTTGGGCGGATTAGCCCCCACCGGTGCGCCGTTGCCGCCGCCCGGGTTGAAGCCACCGCCCCAGTTGATGCGGTACGCCGCGCGCGGCGAGAACAAATGCGCCCGCTCGGCCATCGCGCCGGCGGTGAGCTGACGCAGCAGGGAGATGTCGTCGATCACCCAGAACGAGCGGGCGTGCGTGGCGGCGATGAGATCGCCGTCCTTGATCGCCAGGTCGTGCACCGGCACGATCGGCAGATTCCGACGCATCGAGAACCACGTCGCGCCATCATCGAGCGACCCGTAAATACCGCGCTCGGTGCCGGCGAACAGCAGCCCCGGACGCACGTCATCTTCCCGGATCACGCGCGTAAACTCGGTGGCCGGAAGGCCAGTGGCCGTGCCGCTGTTGTCGATGCGCGACCACGTCTTGCCGAAGTCGGTGGTCTTGAACAGATACGGCTGGTTGTCGTCCATCTGGAAGCGGTTCGCGGCCACATACGCCGTGCCGGTGTTGAAGTGCGAGGCCTCGATGATCGAGATGCGCGCCCACTCACGCTCCTTGAGCAGCGCCGGCGTCACGTTCGTCCACGACACGCCACCGTTGCGCGTGACATGCACCGTGCCGTCGTCGGTACCCGCCCAGATCACGCCCTTCGTGACCGGCGACTCCGCCATCGCGAACACGGTGCCATACGTTTCCACGCCGGTCTGGTCCTTCGTGATCTGGCCGCCCGACGGCCCGAGCGTGCGCGGATCGTTGCGCGACAGATCGGGGCTGATGGCGGTATAGCTGTCGCCTTCATTCGTGGTCTTGAAGAGCACGTTCGACCCTACGTAGATCGTCTTCGCGTCGTGCGGGCTGACCGCGATCGGAAAGGTCCACTGCATACGGTACTTCGAATCGATGGCCGAGTGGCCCATCGGATTGAGCGGCCACGGATTGATGTCGCGCGCCAGTCCGGTGCGCATGTCCTTGCGCGTGAGAAAACCGCCGTAGCTACCGGCGAACACGATGTCCGGATTGTTCGGCAGCGCCGCGATGAAGCCCGACTCACCACCACCGGCGTCCTGCCACATGTCCATCGTGATACCGCCCGCCGCGCGCGACGGACCACAGAGCGTGCTGTTGTCCTGCTGCGCGCCGCAGATCTTGTACGGGAAGTGATTGGTGGTGGTCACATGATAGAACTGCGCGGTGGCGAAGTCCTGCGCCGACCACGTCTTCGCCGCGTCGGTGCTCACGTTCGCGCCGCCGTCGTTCGCTTCGATCATGCGATCGCCGTTGTCGCTCGCGATCCAGAGATTGTGCGAGTCGCCGTGCGGCGTGTTGATGTTGCTCCACGTCTTGCCCGCATCGCGCGACACCTGGAATTGCACGTTGCTGGCGTACACGAGATCGGGGTTTTTGGGGTCGGCGTAGATCTTCGAGTAGTACCACGCGCGCTGACGCAGCTTGCGTTCGTCGTTCACCCGCGCCCACGTGGCGCCGCCGTCGTCGCTGCGGAACACACCGCCCTCGTCGGCCTCGATCAGCGCATAAATGCGCTGCGTGTTGGCGCCGCTGACCGTGATGCCGATGTTGCCCCACAGGCCGGCGGGCAAACCCTTGTGCTTGGTGATCTCGGTCCAGGTGTCGCCACCGTCGGTGCTCTTAAACATCCCGGAGCCCTTGCCGCCCGACACCAGCATCCACGGCTTGCGATGCATCTGCCAGAAGCCCGCATACAGCACGTTCGGGTTGCTCGGGTCCATGGCCAGGTCCGCCGCGCCGGTGGAATCGTCGCGGAACAGCACCTTCGCCCAGCTCTTGCCGCCGTCCTTCGTGCGGAACACGCCGCGTTCGGCGTTCGGGCCCCATGCATGCCCCTGCGCCGCCACGTAGGCGACGTCGGGATTGGTGGGATGAACCAGCACGCGTGAAATCTGCCGCGTGTCGTTCAAGCCGAGGTTCGTCCACGTCTTGCCGCCGTCGGTCGTCTTCCAGACGCCGTCACCGTGCGACACGTTGCCGCGAATCGTGAACTCACCGCCGCCCACGTACACGACATCGGGATTGCTGGGGGCGACGCCGATACTGCCGATGGTGCCACCGAAATATTTGTCGGTCATCGGCGCCCACGTGTCACCGCCGTCCACCGACTTGAACACGCCGCCGCCGACGGTCCCCATCCAATATTCCTGGGGACGAGCCACGCTGCCGGCCGCCGCCGCCGAACGGCCACCGCGGAACGGGCCGATCTCGCGCCACTTCATGGCCGACAGGGCACCGGTGTCAAACGGGGCAGCCAGTGGCGCCATCGCCGCCGGACGTGCCGCCGCGCGAGCGACGGGACGCGCCGGCTGCGCACCGGCCGACACACAAGGAAGAAGAACGGCGGCAGCGAATGCCAACCGTAGGGGTAATCGTGTCACGACAGACTCTCCAGATACAGGGGACGGGGCTACTAGCAAGCATCTATTGCTCCGCATTCCGCTGCTGGCAAGACTGGGTTTTCCGATGACGGGTTCGAGTTTCTTGGGGCTTGGGGCTATCGGGCTGTCGGCTCTCGGCCATGAGCCGTGGGCCGTGGGCCGTGAGTCTCACTGAGTACTCAGGCCTGAGGGGAAACCCATGGCCGATGGCGCATGGCTCATGGCGGACAGCCGACAGCCCAATAGCCCCAAGCCCCAAGAGCCGAGAGCCAAGCCCCAAGAGCCAAGAGCCAAGAGCCAAGAGCCGAGAGCCCAATAGCCCCCACCCCGTGAAACCCACCCTGCCACCCTAGCGTACTGAGATACTGAAGTGATATCATTTCAGTACCACCCCCTTCTCCGAGGTTCACCGCATGTTCCGCGAAATCCAAGCCCGGCCCTCCCCCGGCATCCTGATGGCCGTCCTGATCGGTGTCGCCGTCCTGATCGGCGGATTCGTCTTCTACACCGGTGCCCGCGCCGAAAACGGGCTCGTGGCCGGCGGCGGCGTGCTGCTCATGACGCTCGCCTCCCTGTGCATGCCGGGGTTGTTCACCGTCGCGCCCAACGAAGGCAAAGTCCTCACGCTGTTCGGCACCTACAAAGGCACCGCCAAAACGCCCGGCCTCTGGTTCACGAATCCGTTCATGACCAAGAAGGCCATCTCGCTGCGCATCCGGAACTTCGAGACCAACAAGCTCAAGGTGAACGACGCGCGCTCAAACCCCGTCGAGATCGGGGCCATCGTGGTCTGGAAGGTCATCGACACCGCCGAAGCCAGTTTCGAAGTGAACGACTACGTGCAGTATGTGGCCGTGCAAAGCGAGTCGGCGGTGCGTGCGTTGGCCTCGTCATATCCGTACGATCACCACGGCGACGACGCGATCGCCCTCAGCACGCATCCCGCCGAGATTTCCAAAGGCCTGCTCGAAGCGCTGCACGACCGTCTTGGCAAAGCGGGGGTCGAAGTGCTCGAAGCGCGCATCAGTCACTTGGCGTACGCCCAGGAAATCGCGGCGGCGATGCTGCAGCGGCAGCAGGCGAGCGCCATTGTGGCCGCCCGTCAGACGATTGTGGAAGGCGCCGTCGGTATGGTCGAGATGGCGCTCGACGCGTTGTCCGCGCGGAAGATCGTGACGCTCGACGACGAGCGCAAAGCGTCGATGGTGAGCAATCTGTTGGTCGTGCTCTGCTCCGATCGCGCCGCCCAACCGGTGGTCAACACCGGCACGCTCTACTCCTGATGATGCGAGCGGCGTCTCATGGCTGAACGCAAGTCATTCCTCATTCGCGTGGACCGCGAGGTGCTCGACGCGGTCCAGCGGTGGGCCAACGATGACCTGCGCAGTCTGAATGGGCAGATCGAGTTTCTGCTGCGGCGCGCGCTCCGGGACACCGGGCGCGTGTCGCCGCCAGTGCCGTCGGATCACACCACCCCGGTCCACGATGTCGACCACGAGTCGACGTAGTCCGTCTTTCTCCGCAGGGAGCTGTCCATGCTGCACCTCCTCATGAAGCGTTCGCGTCGAGCCGGCATCATCGTGCTGATACTCGCCGTCGTCTTGCTCGTCCTCGGCGCGCTGCTCGCCACGACCGCACGCGCACAATCCGCCCCCGCCTACCACTTCGTCTATTTGCGCAGCATCGATACGCTGGGCACCGAAGTCGTCACACCAGGGCCATCGTCGATCGTGGGGCTGCTCAGCATGCGCGGGGCACCCGTCATGCGTTGGGAGCAGCAACATGTGAACAGCGTGCCCGGTCGCCTCACGCTCTCCATCTTCGCGCCCGGCGCACCGACCACCGGCCTCCCGACCCAGAACATCGTGGTGCACATGGTCGGCGATAGCGCGAAGCTCACCATCTCGGCGAATGGCACCACCAGTGAACAAGCGCTGCACAGCGCCGCTGGTGCGGTGGCGCTGGTCGGCAACTCCGTGTTGCACACCGCGCTCATGGCCGACCACGCGCGCGGCGCCACGAAGGCCTCACTGCCGGTGTTTCTCACCAACGGCGGTCGCACAATTCCTGCGACGGTCACGCAGCAGGGCGACACGACGGTGTTCTCCATTGGCGGCATGGACGCGCGCATTCTGTGGGATCCCAACGGCGGCCCGCGCGAGGTGAGCATTCCCGCACAGAATCTGCGCGTGGTGCGCACCACCGGCGCGGCGAGTATGTCGAGCGCGCCCGCACCGATCGACTACGGCGCACCGGCGAATGCGCCCTATAGTGCCGAAGAGGTGGTCATTCCCACGCCCCGCGGCTACACGTTGGCCGGCACGCTCACGCGTCCGAAGGGGGCGACGAACGTGCCCGTCGTCGTCACGATCAGTGGCAGTGGCCCCCAGGATCGCGACTCGCGCATTCCCATTGTGTCGAACTACGCGCCGTTCCGCGACATTGCCGACACCCTCGGACGCCGCGGCATCGCCGTGCTGCGCTTCGACGATCGCGGCGTGGGCGCCAGCGGCGGTGCGTCTTCGCGCGACAAAGCCACCAGTGCCGACTTCGCCGATGACGTCGCATCGGCCGTCGCCTATCTGCGCACGCGCCGCGACATCGACGGCACGCGCATCGCCCTCGCCGGCCACAGCGAAGGCGGCCTGATCGCGCCCTTGGTCGCGGCCAAGGATCCCACCGTGCGCGCCATCGCTCTGCTGGCCGGCCCCGCGTACAACGGCCGTCGCGTCCTCGAATTCCAGAACGAGAACGCCATCAAGGCCGCCACACAGCTCACCGAAACGCAGCGCGATTCCATTCGCCGCACCGTCCCGAAAGGCCTCGATTCCCTCGCCGCCGCCAACACGTGGATGGGCTTCTTCATGAAAACCGAGCCCTCCGCCGCGCTGCGCCGCGTGAAGCAGCCCACGCTGGTCCTGCAGGGAGACACCGACCAGCAGGTTACCCCCGAACAGGCCGACTCGATCGTCACCATGCTCAAGGGCAGCGGCAACACACGCGTGACGGTGCGCCACTTCCCCGCCACCAACCATCTGTTCCTGGTTGATCCCTCCGGCGCGCCGGGCGGCTACACCGCGCTCAAGGACACAAGAGTGCGGCGCGAAGTGTTGGGCGCGTTGGCGGATTGGGTGGTGCGGGTGATGCAGTAAGGAAGGAACGCGAAGAGAAACTCCCTAGTGAGCAGGGGGGAGGGTATCAGGGAGCAGGAGGGAGGCGAACGGCGCACCTCCGGCCTCCTCTTTCCTGATACCCTCCCCCCTGCTCACTAGGGAGTTTGCCGTTCGCGGGACCACCCGTCAGCACCCCACCACCACACCACGTAATTTTGTGGCAACTGGTGCGCCACAACGCGCGCCCGGGCCACGTCCCCTCCCAGAGACAGAACCGCATGCGACACGCTTCACTGTCGATCGCCGCCGCCAGCCTCGTGCTCGGCGCCTGCGTCCAAAAAATCTCGACGCCAGCCCCTGCCCCGGCCCCCACGGCCGCCCCCACCGCGGCACCGGCCGGACGTCCCGCCGGCGCGCCGAATCAAGGCGGTGGTCAAGGCGGTGGTCAAGGCGGTACTCTAGGCGGCGCCCAGGGCGGTGCCAACGCCGCGCAGGATCCGCAGCCGCGCCCCTACGGCACCGTCATCACGCCCCGCGCCGTGACCAAGAGCGGCGTGTTCAAGGTCCACTCGGTCGGCAGCCGCTTGTACTTCGAGATCCCGCGTGCGGAACTCGGCAAGGACTACGTCATCGTCACCACGCTCGCCGGCACGCCGGATGAAATCGGCATTCGTGGCACGCAGGGCGGCAATAACCTCGTGCGCTTCGAACGTCGCGAGAATCGCATCTTCGTGCGCCTCGCCGATTACGGCGACATCATCGCCGACAGCGCCGCCTCACAGCGCATGGCCGCTGAACTCATCGGCGTCACCAAGATTCTCGCCGCGCTCAACATCGAAGCGTACGGCCCCGACAGCTCGGCCGTCGTGGAAGTGACGCGCATGTTTACCGGTGGCGTGGCTGAATACACCGCGCTCGGTCGTCGCGCCACGGTCGATGCCGCGCGTTCGTACATCGATCGCTTCGCCGCCTACGCGCGCAACGTGAACGTCACCGCCGTGCAGAGCTTTACGCCGCAGGGCGGTGCGCCCGGTGGCGGTGGTGGCGGTGGCGGTGCCGCAGCGGCCGCGACGGCCCCCACGACCGAGAAGTACACCTTCTCGATCGCCAAATTGCCCGACATCCCCATGCAGCCGCGCTTGCTCGATGAGCGCGTGGGGTACTTCGGCGTGAATCAGCGCGATTTCTCCGGTGCCACGCAGCGCGTGGAAACCAAGCGCTACATCTCGCGCTGGCGCCTCGAGTGCTCCGACAAGAAGGTCGGCAATCTCTGCGTCCCCAAGAAGCCGATCACGTATTACCTCGACCCCGCCACACCGGCGTGGATCAAGCCGTGGATCAAGAAGGGCATCGAAGACTGGCAGGTGGCGTTCGAAGCCGCCGGCTTCTACAAGGGCATCATCGCCGCCGACGTACCGGCCAACGATCCCGACTTCTCCGGTGAAGACGCCACCGTCGCCATGGTGCGCTGGCTCCCGTCGTCCACCGAAAACGCCGTCGGTCCGAGCCTCAAGGATCCGCGCACTGGTGAAATCATCGACGCCGACGTGCAAACGTATCTCAACGTCATGAACCTCGGGCGCTCGTGGTACTTCACGCAGGCCGGCCATCTCGACAAGCGTGCGCAGAAGTTCCCGTTCCCCGACTCACTCGCCGGCCGCTTGCTCGAGTACGTAACCGCGCACGAAGTGGGACACACGCTCGGCTTCCCGCACAACTTCAAAGCGAGCTCCATGTATCCTGTGGACTCGGTACGCTCGAAAACGTGGGTCGCCAAGAATGGCCACACGCCCACGCTCATGGACTACTCGCGCTTCAACTACGTGGCGCAGCCGGAAGACGGCATCGCGCTCGACGACTTGATCCCGAAGATCGGTCCGTATGACAAGTACGCGGTGATGTGGGGCTATTCGCCGATTCCCAACGCCAAGACGCCGGAAGCGGAGAAGGCCACGCTCGACAAGTGGTCGAAGATGCAGGACACCATCCCGTGGTACCGCTTCGCCAGCGACGGCGGCGCGCAGGGCGCGGATCCCGGCGAGCAGTCGGAAGCCGTCGGCGATGCCGATGCCGTGAAGGCCACCACGCTCGGTGTGAAGAACCTCAAGCGCACCATGGCCATGCTGGAGGCGGCCACCGCGTGGAAGGACGGCAGCACGTACGACGATCTCGAAGAGATGTACGGCCGCACCGTCGGGCAGTGGGCCACCGAAATGGGCCACGTGTCGCGTATCATCGGCGGCGAATACAAGCAGGAGAAGCTGGTGGGCCAGAAAGGCATGGTGTGGCAGAACGTGGAGCCCAAGCGCCAGAAAGACGCCGTCCAGTTCCTGCTCGACAACGCGTACACCACGCCGACGTGGCTGCTCGACGAGAGCATTCTGCGCAAGATCGAGTCGAGCGGCAGCTTGAATCGCGTGGGCAGCGCGCAAGCACGCTCGTTGGCGTCGGTGGTCAGCAACGACCGCCTCGCTCGCATGGTCGAGCTGGAAGCGATGGCCAAGTCGAAGAGCGAGGTGTATCCGGTGGCCGACATGCTCACCGATCTCCGCCGCGGCCTGTGGAAGGAAATCGAAACCGGCGCGCCGATCGATGCCTTCCGTCGTCGTCTTCAGCGCGTGTACCTCGAAGCGATGGCGAGCAAGATCAACCCGCCCGCCGCGTCGGCTGCACCGCAGGCCCCCAGCGGTGCTCGTGGCGGCGCCGCTCCGGTTTCCACCGCCGACTTCCGCCCGATCCTCAAGAGTGAAATGCGCGCCCTCGACGCCGATCTGCTGCTCGCGATTGCCAAAACCAGCGATCGCATGAGCAAGGCGCATCTCGAAGATGCGCGCGATCAGATCGCCAAGATGCTCGACCCGAAGAACTAAGCCCCGCTCGTGATGGCGAAAACGGCGGCGTGTCCTTCGGGACGCGCCGCCGTTTTGTCTGTACCACGAGGGGAGACCTAAGCGTGGCCACTCGCCTCCGGTCGAGCGCTCCCCTAGACTCTAGGAGATCCCGCCGAATGCGTGGGCGTCCCCTTCCTCTTCCGATCAGGTCCAATGCGCTTTCGCTCCCTCCCGCTGGCCGCGGCAGGGCTCGCGCTCGCCGCGTGTCAGCCGGCCAAAAAGCCGACGCCCGCTCCGACGCCTGCCGCCCGCCCCGCCGCCCAGAATGGCACCCCCACGCCCGGTCAGCCGACCCCCGGTCAACCGACGCCGGGCCAGCCGCCCGCCGGTGGACTGCCGGCTGGACTCGCGGCAGGACTCGCCGGCCTCGGTGGCGGCGGCGGCGACCCAGCCCCGCGCCCATACGCCACGGTCATCACGCCGCGCGCCAAGACCAAGACCGGTGTCTTCGGTGTGCACCAAGTGGGCTCGCGCCTGTACTTCGAAATCCCCGCCGCTGAAGTGGGCAAGGATTTCGTCGTCACGACCGTCCTCGCTGGTACGCCCGCGGGCATCGGCATCAATGGCACGCTCGGTCCCAATCGCGTGATCCGCTTCGAGCGCCGTGACAATCGCATTCTCGTCCGCGACATCAACTACAACAATGTCGCCACCGACAGCGCGCGCTCCACGCGTCGGGCCATGTCGCTGATCGAGTTCTATCCAATCATCGCCGCGCTCAACGTGGAAGCGTACGGCAAGGACAGCGCGGCCGTGGTCGAAGTCACGCGCATGTTCACCGGGGGCATTCAGGAGTTCGCCGCCGGCGGACGACGCGCCGCGGTGGATGCGTCGCGCTCGTACATCGAAAAGTTCGCGGCCTTCACGCGCAATGTGAACGTCACCGCCACGCAGACGTTTACGCCGCAGGGCGGCGGCGGTGGTATTGCCATTCCGGGGCTCAACACTGGCGGCGCGCAGGCCACCACCGAAGCATACACCTTCTCCATCGTGCGCCTGCCCGACGTGCCGATGATGCCGCGCTTCAATGACGCGCGCGTCGGGTTCTTCGGCCCGAACCAAACCGATTTCGGGTCAGCCGAGCAGCGCGTGCTGCCGCGTCGGTACATCTCGCGCTGGCGCCTCGAGTGCTCCGACCAGAAGGTCGGAAACCTCTGCGTGCCCAAGAAGCCGATCACGTATTACGTGGACCCGGCCACCCCCGATTGGCTCAAGCCGTGGATCAAGGCCGGCATCGAAGAGTGGCAGGGTGCCTTCGAGCAGGCCGGTTTCGCCAAGGGCATCGTGGCCGGCGTGGTGCCGAACGATCCCGACTTCTCCGGTGAAGATGCATCCGTCGCGATGGTGCGTTGGCTGCCGTCGCCGGTCGCCAATGCCGTCGGACCCAGCACGGTCGATCCGCGCACCGGCGAGATCATCGACGCGGACGTGCAGATGTATCACAACATCATGGACCTCCAGCGTGAGTGGTACTTCTCGCAGGTGGGCCATCTCGACAAGCGCGCGCAGACCTTCCCGTTCCCCGATTCACTCATGGGACGCCTCGTGCAATTCGTCGCCGCGCACGAAGTCGGTCACACGCTCGGCTTCCCGCACAACATGAAGGGCAGCTCGATGTACCCGGTCGACTCGATCCGCAGCAAGACGTGGGTCGCGAAGATGGGCCACTCGCCGTCGATCATGGACTATGCGCGCTTCAACTACATCGCGCAGCCGGAAGACGGGATTCCCCTCGGCGATCTCGTGCCGAAGGTTGGTCCGTACGACATGTTCGCGGTGAAGTGGGGTTACTCGCCGATTGCCGGCGCCCGCAAGCCGGAAGACGAAAAGACCACGCTCGATACGTGGGCCCGCATGCAGGATTCGGTGCCTTGGTATCGTTACGGCGGTGGTCAGGTCGATCCCGGTGAGCAGTCGGAAGCGATCGGTGATGCCGACGCCGTGAAGTCCACGCGCCTCGGCTTCAAGAACCTGCGCCGCATCGTGGACCTCGTCGTGCCGGCGTCGACCACCGACAAGACGGCCGACTACTCGCTGCTGCGCGCCACGTACTCCGGCGTGCTCAGTCAGTGGGCGACCGAAGCGCAGCACGTCACGCGCGTGGTCGGTGGCCTCGACAAGCAGGAAAAAGCCGTCAGCCAGAGCGGACCGGTGTGGACGATGGTGCCGCGCGCCCGTCAGAAGGACGCCGTGAAATTCCTGAACGACGAGGTGTTCACCACGCCCACCGCGATGATCAAGCCGGACATCCTTCGCAAGATCGAATCCGACGGCAACATCAACCGCGTGAGCGGTGCGCAGGCGCGCACCCTATCGTCGCTGGTGCAGAACGCGAAGCTGCAGCGCATGGTGGAGTTCGAGGCGATCGCCACGAACAAAGCCCAGGTCTACTCGCTCGGCGAAATGCTCACCGATTTGCGCCGTGGACTGTGGAGCGAGATCTACACGGGCGCGCCGATCGACGCGTATCGTCGTCGCTTGCAGGCCACGTATCTCGAGGCGATGGCGAGCAAGATCAAGCCGCCCGCCGCGAATCCGCAGGAAGCGGCTCTCGCCGCGGCATTCGGGCAGGCCGTAGTGAATACCCGCGATTTCCGTCCGTTGCTCAAGGATGAAATGCGCACGCTCGATCGTGAGCTGGCGGCGGCCGTCGGTCGCGCCAGCGATCGCACGACCCGCGCGCATCTGATGGACGCACGCGATCAGATCAAGATGATGCTCGATACGGACAAGTAGTCCAGCATCTGGAACGTCAGTACGGGAAGCGGGGTGGTCGCGCAGGTAGCGCGGCCACCCCGTTTTCGTTGGCCCGACGGCGCGACTGCAACCGAAGCGAATGCGCGTACGTACTTTTCCGCATATGTCATTACACGCTGATTCCGCCCCCGGCGATATCGCCCCGGTCCGATCCGCCCTGCGCGGCCAGTACGAAATCCAACGTGAGCTTGGCCGTGGCGGTATGGGCATCGTGCTGCTGGCCCGCGACGAGCGCCTCGATCGACTGGTCGCCCTCAAGGTGCTACCGCCGCAGCTGGCCGAACATGCGGAAACCAAGGAGCGCTTTCTGCGGGAAGCGCGCATGGCGGCGCAGCTGTCGCACCCGAACATCGTGCCGGTGTACCGGGCCGACGAGATCAACGGCTTCGCGTTCTTCGCGATGGGCTTCGTGGAAGGCGAGACGTTGGGCGAGCGGATCCGCGATCGCGGGTCACTCCCAGCCGCCGATGTGGTGCGAGTGCTGCGCGAAGTCGCCTGGGCCCTCGCCTACGCGCACGCTCGCGGCATCGTGCACCGCGATGTGAAGCCCGACAATATCCTGATCGAACGTGGCAGCGGCCGGTCAGTCGTCACCGACTTCGGCATCGCCCGATCGGACTTCAATCCGGCGCTCACCCAGGACGGCTACGTGCTGGGCACCGTCCATTTCATGAGCCCCGAACAGGCCAGCGGGGAACCGCTCGACGGCCGCAGCGACCTGTACGCGCTGGGGTGCCTCGGCTTCCTGGCGCTCAGCGGACGGCTGCCGTTCGAAGGATCGTCGCCGCAGGCGATTCTGGTCGCTCACGCCACCAAGGAGCCACCGTCGCTGCGATCGGTGGCGCCCACCGTGCCGCCTGCCCTGGCTGCCGTGATCGATCAGTGCCTGCGTAAAAGTGCCGACGACCGCTTCGCGAACGGGGAAGAGCTGGCCGACGCGCTGGGGAAGGCGCTTGAGGCCGTTGAGAGTGCCTCGCGCGACGAGACCGGCCAGACCGCCCTCTCCAGCGACGACGCCATGCTGATTTGGCGGCGCGCGGCGGAACTGCAAGCGGAAGCGGCGGCCCGGTTGGAGTCGCGCATGCGGGCGACGGCCGGTACCAAACAGCTGGTCGCGACATCAATGGCCCCCGTAAGTTCGGACAACGGCGCGACAGCATCTGTTCATAATAACCGCATTAATGCGTCAGTGCCAACAGATTCCTACCGACTTCGTGATGTAGAGGCGGCGGCGGTGGAAGCGGGGATCTCGCAACGCTACGTCGCCCTCGCCCTCGACGAGCTCCGCGCGTCGCCCAATGCCGTCCAGCGCGCGCAGCCGATGCCCCGCTGGAAGGAAGCCGTCGCCACGCGCCTGTTCGGCACCACCCAGCGCACCCTGTCGGTGACGCGACGCTTTGCGGCCGCACCTCGCGCCGTGCTTCAGGTGCTGGGCCGCTCGCTGCAGGCCGCGCCCTGGTCGTTGGCACTGCGCGATACACTGGGCGGACACCCTCTCGACGGTGGCGTTTTGGTGTTCGATCTTCCGGCGATGGTCGACGGGAACTACAAGTGGACGTGGACTCGCTACGGCGTCTATGTGCCGGAGCTTCGGGTGTCGCTCGCTGCC
>CAMBRJ010000032.1 GCA_945870175.1 Gemmatimonas phototrophica | reverse complement strand
GCCGAGCGTCGCGCCTGCATGCGCCGACTCGGGGTTCTGGCCGATGGCATGGATCTCGTCGTCATCGACTGTGGGGCGCGCATCGACACGGTACTGGCCGCGATCACCCCGCATGCCGATGAACGCCTCGTCGCGGTCGCCGCGGGCAGCGATCCGGTGGGATTGGCTTCGACCTATGCGCTCTGCAAAGCCGTGCACACCAGGCACGGTGCCCTTCCGATGGACGTACTCGTCAATCGGCATGAAGGGAGTGAAGCCGCTCGTTGCTTCGACGCCATCGACGCCGGTGCCCGTCAGTTTCTCGGAATTTCGCTGCGCCTGGCGGGCGCGATTCCACCCGACCCGACGCTCGACACCGCGCTGCGCGCGGGAATGCCTTTTCCACATGCGGCCGCCGGTTCGCCGGCTGCGATGGCGGCTCACGAAGTCGTGATGCGCGCGCTGACTACGGCCTCACTCTCCCGCTCTGGTACTTGACCGTGACTCTCGTTTCTCCGCAAGGCGCTGCCACCATGCACCACAAGCTGTGGCAGTCATACCAGGCCGGCAACCAGACGGCGCGCGATCGGCTGCTCGAGGAGCATCTTGGGCTCGTGCATCACGTGGCGCGTCAGGTGTCGCGCACGCTCACGGTGCGTGCCGACTTCGATGAGCTGGTGAGCGCCGGTACGATCGGCCTGATGACGGCGCTCGAAGGGTTCGACTTCTCGCGCGGTCTCGCCTTCAGCACCTTTGCGGCGCCGCGCATCCGCGGCGCGATTCTCGACGAGCTGCGGAAGCAGGATCATGTGCCGCGCTCGATCCGTCGCAAGACGCGTGAAATCTCCGTCAGCCGCGAAGCGTTTCAGCGCGCGCATGGCCGCGCCCCCGACGACAAGGAACTAGCCGCGCAGCTGAACGTGGACATGGACACGCTCTGGCGTTGGCAGGCTGACGTGGAAGGCGCGCATCATATCCCGCTCGACCGCGCCCCGGGCGCGCGCGAAAACACCGCGCCCGCGCCGGCCGAAACGCTGAGCAGCGACGGCGACAACGATGTTGAGGATAGCCTCACGCATGAACAGGAAGTGTCGCACCTCAAGCAGGCGATCATGCATCTCAAGGAGCAGGAGCGCGTGGTCTTGTCGCTCTACTACTTCGAGGAGCTCAAGCTGCACGAGATCGCCAAGGTGCTGGAACTGACCGAGTCGCGTGTGTCGCAAATCCGCTCCAAGGCACTCAGCAAGCTGCGCGTCGAACTCACTCCGCTCCGCGGAAACGTGGCATGAGTACGTTCAGCGGCAGCACGTTCCGTGACACGATACAGATGGTCGGCGTCGGACTCGGCGTCACCGTGATCGGCCTGATCGTGGGTGCGGTGGTCGTCTCGCCCACCGTGTCGCCCGCGCAGCGCTTGCTCGGTATCGGCTCCCTCGTCGGCATCGCCGCCGTGGTGCTGGCCGCTCGACTCGCGATCCGCGGCCTCCACAATCGCCCCACCAAAGCCACCCGTCAGGCCCGTCAGGCGCCGGCCCCCACGATCACGCTGCGCGGCGGTAAGTCGTCGCGCACCCCGCGCGCCGTCGCCGCCCTCGCCGCCGCCGGTGCGGCCCCCACCGAGATCGCCTGGAAAACCGGCCTGCCCGTAGACGCCGTGTCGATGCTGCTCGAGATCTCCGGGTCCCGCATGTCGGCGGTCTGACCGATCGCTGATCCGGCATCTGCAACTGCAATAGCAAAAGCCAGAACACGGATGACACCGATTTCACGGAACCAACACGGATAAGCAAAGAGCGCTTTTGGCTTATCTGTGTTTTTTCGGTGCTTTCCGTGATATCCGTGTTCCGGCTGTTGCGGTTGCTGTTGCTGTTGCTTTCTGGGAGCCTGCCTGCCCCGACCGCCCCTTCCGGCAACAACCGCCGAGACCCTCGGGCCGCCCACTCCCGATCGGCAGCTATTGCCGCCCCTCGGTCTCCCCGGACCCCCGGACCGGCACCTCGCAGTACCAGCTAAACCCAAACACAACAACAACTTATAGAAATAATCCCGGTCGGGCCATTCGTGGCCCGACCGTTGCATTTACCCCTGGTGAGCTCGTGTACCCTTTCCAAACCACGACCATGCCAGGACCCGTTCGAACCAATGGGATGAGCAGTGCTGCCGCCGCCATGCAGATGCTGGAGCGGAAACAGCAGGTGCTCGCCAACAACCTCGCCAACGCCTCCACCCGCGGATTCAAGGCGGAGACGGCGTTTGCACGGCTGATGGACAACCAGCTCGCCAAGACCGACACCGCCCTCGACCTCACCGCCGGCTCCCTGACCGAGACGCATAACAGTCTCGATCTCGCCGTCGAAGGCGACGGGTTCTTCGTCACCCAAACCCCCAATGGGGAGCGCTTCGTTCGCAACGGCAGCTTCCGGCTCGATCCGGAACGTCAGCTCGTTGATGCACGCGGCAATCCGGTGCTCGGCGAAGAGGGGCCCATCGTGCTGCCCGCGGGCACCGTCGAAATCGGAGCGGATGGCACCGTCAAAGTGAACGGACGGGTGCTGCAGCGTCTGCGGCTCGAGCGCGTGGCCGATGGCGCGCAGCTCCAGCACGAAGGCGGCACGCAGTTCGTCCCCGATGCCTCGCGGCAGGCGATTCCGCCCGCCGAACGCACCGTGAAACAGGGATTCCTCGAGGAATCCAACGTCAACACGATGTCGGCGATGACCGACATGCTCGCCGTGCTGCACCGCTACGGTGCCGCGCAGAAGGCGCTTTCGACCATCGATGCCGCGCGCGGGACGTCCGTGAACGACCTCGCCAAGCCCGTTTAAGGAGAATAGAACATGGATCCGGCCCTACGCGCCGCCGCTACCGGCATGATGGCGCAGCAGACCCGCACTGAAGTCATCGCCAATAACCTCGCCAACGTGAACACGCCCGGCTTCAAGCGGAGCCGTGCGCACTTCGAGGACCTGCTCTACCAGACCGTACAAGACCAGGCCATCCTCGGCGAGACCGCGACCAATACCACCGCCGCCATTCAGGTCGGACGTGGCACGCGACTCTCCGGCGTGCAGCGCATGCACGAGCAGGGGCCGCTTGAACAGACCAACCGCAATCTCGACGTCGCGGTCGAAGGCGAAGGCTTCTTCCAAGTGCAGCTGCCGAACGGCGACACCGCTTATACGCGTGACGGCAGCTTCCAGATTTCCGATCAGGGGCAGCTGGTCACGAGCGCCGGCTACGGATTGCAGCCGCCCATTCAGATCCCGATCGACGCCTCCCAGCTCACGATCTCGAACACGGGCATCGTGTCCGTACGTCGCGGCAACGAGATCGAGCCGACCGAACTCGGACGCATCGAGATCGCGCGCTTCGCGAATCCGTCGGGACTCATGTCACTCGGTCAGAACTTGCTGGCGCCCACCGCCGCGTCGGGACAGCCGGTGGTTGGCTTCCCGAATGACGAAGGCCTGGGACGCCTGCAGCAGGGCAGCCTGGAAGGCAGCAACGTCGAAATCGTGACCGAGATGGTCGAGATGATCGCCGCCATGCGCGCCTATGAGATCAACTCGAAAGCCATCAAGACGGCCGACGAGATGGGGCAGATCGCCAACAACATCACCCGATAGTTCGCCTCATGACCCTCGTGTTCATGCGACTCGCGATCTCGACGTGCCTGCTCGCCAGCGCGGTCTCCGGCTCGATCTCCGTGCTCGGCGCGCAGGAACGGACCGTCACGGTGTCGGTGGCCGCCCGCGCCCTCGTCCGCGGCGACACGCTGCAGGCCAGCGATATCGCGACCATGGACACGACAATCGTGTGGCGCTGGAACTCGGTCGCTCCCGACACCACGCGCGCGCTGCCCGGCTGGGTCACGCGCCGCAACATCGCCCTGGGCGAAGTGTTGCGCGCGCCGGCCGTCATGCCGCCGCCCGCGATCACCAGCGGCACCCGCGTGACCGCGATCTGGCAGGATGGCCCGCTGCGCGTGGTCGTCACCGGCATCGCGACCAACACCGCCGCCATCGGCGCACCCGTCGGCGTTCGCATCGATCCCACACGCCGGCTCGACGGCATCGCTGCCGGGCCCAACACCGTTCGCCTCCGTTGACGACCCATCAGGTGAGGACCGCCTCTATGCATCCCTTGCGTCTGCTTATTACCACGACCGTCGCGGTCGCCCTCGCGCTCTCGGCGCATCCGCTGTTCGCGCAGGCCGCCGGGGCGACTCCGCCCGCCACACCGCCGGCCACACCGCCGGCGGCCGGCGCACCAACTGCACCCGCCACCACGAGCGCGTCGACCGTGCCACCGGTCGCACCGATCAAGCCGCGTGAATCGTGGACCGCCGATCGTCGCAGCTTCGCGGTTGGCGACATCATCACGATTCTCATCGATGACTACACGATCTCCACGGCGGTGAAGGAGAACTCGGCCTCCGATTTGCGTACGCGCGGCCTCTCGGTGAACGCCAAGCTCCCCGCCACCTCCAAGCAGGTCGGTCTCGATGCACGCAACAACGCCGATCAGCAGCAGCGTGGCTCGGCCCGTCGCGAGAATCGCTTCCAGAACGAAATGAGCGTGCGCATCGTCGCCGTGGGCCAGAACGGCCTGCTGCAACTGAAGGGCACGAAGAAGATCGACATCGACAAGGCCCTGCAGGATATCGAATTCACCGGCTGGGTGCGCGCACAGGACGTGTCCACATCCAACGTGATCGAATCGAGCCGCGTGGCTGATGCCCAGTTGGGATACGCCTCGCCGGGACCGCTCGGCAAGCCGAAGCAAGGCATGATCACGAAGGTGCTTGGAGCGTTCTGGCCATGACCACCACGCCAGTGCGCCACCTCGGCGTGAAGATCGCCCGCATCATGCTTGTCACCGCCGGATTGTTGTTGTTACCGGTGATGGCGCGGGCGCAGAACGACATCAAGATCCGCGATCTCACGAGCGCCGAAGGCGCGCTGCCGGTGCGCCTGGTGGGCTACGGGCTCGCCGTTGGACTCGACGGCACCGGCGATCGCGCGATCGGCGGACAGACCGCCGGCCCCACGATTCAGAGCGTCATCAACATCCTGCGTCGCTTCAACATCGAAGTGCCGGCCGATCTCATTCGTATGCGCAACGTGGCGGCCGTCCTCGTGACCGCCGAAGTGTCGCCGTACCTGCGCGCCGGTGGCCGCTTCGAAGTGAACGTGGCCTCCATGGGTGATGCCCGCTCGCTGCGCGGGGGGACGCTGTACATGACGCCGCTCGTGGCCGATGCCAGCGGTGCGCCGCTCGCGTCGGCACAAGGCTCGCTGTTGGTCAGCGATGGTGGTGCGGCCACGCGCTACATGCCGTCGCACGAAACGTCGGCGCGCATTCCGACCGGCGGCGTGCTCGAAGCCGATCTTCCGCGTCCGGCCATCGTCGCCACGTCGCGGCTCCTGCTGCGCGAACCCGATCTCGGCACGGCCACCCGCATCGCCCTTGCCATTAACGCCACCTACGGCGAGAAGACCGCCACGGTGGAAGACGAAGGCTCGGTGATCGTCACCCTGCCCGACTCCGTACAGAAGCCCACCGCGCTGGCCCGCATTCGTGATCTCGCCGTCAAGCCGGAGTCACGTCCGCGCATCATCATCGACGGCAAGGACGGCACCGTGGTCGCCGGCGGCGAGATGATCGTCGGATCAGCCACCGTGAGTCATGGCGCGATCACGCTGGCCATCGGCACCGAAACCGCCAACGACACCACCGCGATTCCGGGCAGTGTCCGCTTGCCGGCCGGCATTCCCGTGCAGCGCGTGGCGTCGGCCCTGCACGCCGTGCGAACGCCACCCAATGAGATCGCCGCCATCTTCGCCGCCCTTCGCGAAGTGGGTGCGATCACCGCCGAGGTCATCGTTCGATGATCGACGGCATCAATGCCCGCAGCCTGAAGAGCGCGAGCGCGCCGGCGACCCCACTGTCCGCGAAGGATCAGCGGGACGCCACGCTCATGAAGTCCGCCAGTCAGCTCGAAGGCATGTTCGTGCAGCAACTGTACAAAGCCATGCGCGAAACCGTTCCACAGCAGGAAGGCATCGTTTCAGGAGGAGCCGGCGAAGACATCTTCACGGGACTCCTGGATCAGCACCTTGCTGCCGAGACTCCCAAGCAATGGGAGAATGGAATCGCGCAAGCACTCTATCGACAGCTGCGTCACGGCATCGTCGCTGACGCACCCCAGGCCTCCGTGACCCCTCCTGGTTCAAATACCCGATGATGTCGATGATGACACTCTTTCCACAAGAACCCGCTCCCCGACTCGGCGTACCGACCGAGGCCCTGCTGGACGCGCTGCACGATGCGCTGATCAGCGAGCGCAAGCTGCTCGATGATCTCATCGGGCAGCTGCGGCGCCAACGCGCGGCGGTCGCGGTCGACGACATCGAAGGCGTGGACGAGGGCACCTTCGCCACCCACCGCATTCTGGCCACGCTTGGCCAGGCGCGCACCCGTCGTCGACAGCTCAACATCCTGCTGGGCGGTGCCGAAGACTGCACGTTGCGCGAACTCGAAGACATGCTCGGCGACCGGATCGACGCCCGACTGCGCGACGCGCGGCAGCGTCTCACGCAAGCCGCCGATCTCCTCACCCGCGAAGTCGGCATGAACCGCAAGCTCCTGCGCGAAGCGCTGACGAACACCGACCAGCATGTGCGCACCCTCGTGGGCGCACCGGCCCTGCCCACCACGTACGCATCGGAAGGCATCACCCTGCCAACCAGCGGCGCGCCGCGCGGTGTGCTCGTGAACCGGACCGCCTGATATGTCCTCCGGCCTGTTGAGCATCGCGCGCTCTGCGCTTCTCACGCACCAGTCCGCGCTCCAGACGATCTCGCAGAACATCGCGAACGCGGAGACGCCGGGCTATTCGCGCCAAGAAGCGGTACTCGTGGCCAACGTGCCGGTTCGCCTGTCGTACGGCAACGTCGGCACCGGCGTGCACATTGAAACGATCATCCGCAAGCGCGATCTGTTGCTCGACGACAGCTACCGCTCGTCCAGCACGCTCGCCGGCAATGCGGAGATGCGGCGCGATCTCATGGGCCAGCTGGAAGGCGTGTTCGGTGAACCGAGCGACGCCGGCATGGCCAGTGCCCTCGACGCGTTCTGGGGCTCGTGGAGCGATCTCTCCGCCTCGCCGAGCAGCTTGTCGGCACGCTCGGTCGTGCAGCAGCGTGGTCGTCAGGTGGCGCAGTTGTTCAACGCGTACGACACCCAGCTCACACAGCAGCGCACCTCCAGCTTGGAGCGGCTGCAAAATACCGTGAGCGCGATCAACTCGATCGCCACGCAGGTAGCCGAGTTGAACACGCGCATCATCACGTCGGAAAGCAACGGGAACACGAACAACGATCTGCGCGATCTGCGCGACATGAAGCTCGACGAGCTGTCAAAGATTGCCGGCACGCGGGTCATTCCGCAGGCCGACGGCGGTGTCTCGGTGCTCATCGGCAACTCCACGCTGGTGCAGGGTGATACGGCGCGTCCGCTGTCGCTGAAGCTCGAGACGCCAAGTCCGCTGCCGGCCACGCCACTCACCGACGTCAACGTGCGCATTCAGCTCGGCACGTCGCTCGACCGACTCGCGCCACTGGCCGGCGAGCTCCAGTCGATGGTGGACGTGTTGAACGTCGATATCCCCGACACCCGCAGCCGGCTCGATGCGATGGCCGCGCAGTTCGCCACGGCCGTCAACGCCCTGCATACCACCGGCTACACCTTTACGGGCAATACCGTCCCGGGTACCGCCGCCGGCAACTTCTTCGATCCCGGTACGCTCACGAACCCGGTCCGCGCGGCCACCCTCACGGTCGACAGCGCCATCCTGAGCGATCCGCTCAAGATCGCCGCCAGCGGCAACGCGAACGGCCCGACCGACAACAGTGTGGCGCAGGGGCTGGCCGGACTGCGCATCGCCGACGGGACGGTCAACTGGACATCGAGCGCCGGCGCCACCGAATCGGGCTCGTTCCTGAGCTTCTTCCGCAGCATGGTCACGCGCATCGGGATCGACACGGCCGCCGCGACCGACAATGCAACCGTGTACCGCAGTTTGGCCGAGCAGGCCGACGCCCGACGCCAGTCGGTGAGTGGCGTCAGCACCGACGAGGAACTGGTGAACATGATGCGCGTGCAGCAGTCTTATCAGGCAGCCACGAAGATGATCAAAGTGGCCGATGAAATGATGCAGACGCTTCTCTCACTGGTCTGATACGCAATGCTCATCCTCGGACGTCGCGAAGGCGACTCGATCATCATGGACGGCGGCATTCGGATCGTGGTCGTGTCCTGCGACCGCGGGGGCGTCCGCATCGGCATCGACGCACCCAGCCACGTCAAGATTTTGCGCGGCGAGATCGCCGAGCAGGTCAAGTCGGAAAACGAGCGCGCGGCGGCCCCGGTGGCCACGGAATGGCTGGCGGCCCTTGGCGCGCCCGCCGGCAGCGCGCCATTGGCACCAATCGCTTTAGCGGCGCCAACGGCAGTACCCGAGCCGGGCGCCTGATGTCGGCGGGCGCGTCAGCGCGGCCGGCGCGAGGCCTGCAGGGTGGGCAGCTCGATGAGGCAGCCAGCAAGCTGGGCGCGGCCGCGGCCGCCGCTTCGCGCCAGCAGCCAGCTGATCGCCTCCGCATCGAGGGCCATGGCCTCGGGTTCGCCCTCGCCGGTGCTGCCGTCGGTGGACACCGCGATCCGTACCAGATCGCCCTCGGTGGAGAGCGCCACACGAACGCCGGCGCGGGTCGCACCACCATCGCCGGCGCCCACACGACTGGCCGACACCAGCGCCACGCACAGCGCGTGCTGCAGCGAGGCCGGATCGACACGAACCGGCGGCACATTATCGGCCGCGACCACGGTGCAGCGCACGTCCCGGGACTCGGGGTGATGCTCGAACAGCGCCAGGGCGGCGCCCACGCTGTCGCCCGGCATCAGGGGCTCGAGATCGGCGTCGTCGCGTCTCGGCAGCTGTCGCAACTGCTCCAGCAACCCATTCAGGCGGTCGGCATCGGTGCGCAATCCGGTGAGCAGGCGTTCGTCAGGGAGCCGCGACGAATCGAAGAGCGCGGCGATCGCCGCGACCGTCGCCACCCGATTGCTGAACGCATGTGCCAACCCGCGAAGCAAATCGTCATGTATCGAGAGCCAGCGCGCCGCGCCGGCGCCGCCGCTCACGTCTGATCTTTCCACTCGTACTCCAGGGTCTGCCGCGTGTTTGTCATCATAGGCCTGGTCATCGTGATGGGCTCAGTCATCGGTGGCTATCTGATGCACCATGGCGAGCTAGCCGTGCTCATTCAGCCCAACGAATTTCTCATTCTCGGCGGTGCCGGCTTGGGCTCCATGATCGTGGCCAATCCGCCCGCGGTCCTGAAGGGTGTCGTATCCCAGATGCTCGCGTTGCTTAAGCCGAATCCGTTCGGCGCGAAGGCCTACGCCGAATTGCTGCAGGTACTCTACGAGATCTTCCAGAAGGCCCGCAAGGACGGACTGGTCGGTCTCGAATCGCACATCGAGAACCCCGAGTCGAGCGAAATCTTCCAGAAGTACCCGTCGTTCATGGGAAACCACCACGCCGTCTCGCTGCTCTGCGACACGCTCAAGGTACTGCTCACCGGTACCGTGGAAGATCACAATCTGGCCGAAATTCTCGACGTCGATCTCGAGAAGCATCATCACGAGGCCATGCTGGTCCCCAGCGCCGTAACCGCCGTCGGCGACGCCATGCCAGGCTTCGGTATTGTGGCCGCCGTGCTCGGCGTCATCATCACGATGGGCTCGATCGGTGGCGCCGCCTCCGAAATCGGCGAGAAAGTCGCCGCCGCGCTCGTCGGCACGTTCCTCGGCATTTTGCTCGCCTACGGCGTGTTCGGACCGATCGCCAAGGCCATGGAGAACCGCATCGCCGCCGAGCATGACTACATGCTGTGCGTGCGTACCGCGCTGCTCTGCTTTGCGCGTGGCGATGCGCCGATGACCGCGGTAGAGTTCGCCCGTCGCAATGTCGAACCGCATGAGCGCCCGAGCTTCACGGAGCTCGAAGAGCTGACGCGCAAGAAGGCCGCGTAACACCATGGCGCCGCGCGGTGGCAAGAAGATCATCATCGTCAAGAAAAAGATCGCCGGACACGGCGGTCATCACGGCGGTTCATGGAAGGTGGCCTACGCCGACTTCGTGACCGCCATGATGGCGTTCTTCATGGTGATGTGGATTCTTGGCATGGACGACAAGACGAAGCAGGCCATCGAGGGCTACTTCGCCAATCCGGTCGGCTACAAGAAGGGCTATGGCGCCGGTTCGAGTCCGCTCTCGACCGGTACCGTGCCCACGAACGTGCAGAAGACACCGCTCCGCATGATCGTGCGCAGCGCCGAGCAGCGCACGTTCGAACAGCTCAAGAACACGATTCTCGAAAAGCTCGCGGCGAACGATTCGCTGAAGGCGCTCAAGGCCCTGGTCGACATACAGGTCACGAACGAGGGACTGCGCATCGAGCTCGTGGAAACCGGCAGCGGCGACGTGTACTTTCCCACCGGTTCCGCCAGGATGAAGGCCCCCACGATGCTCGTCCTGCAGCTCATCGGTACCGAGCTTGCCATGCTGCAGCACCCGGTGATTCTCGAAGGCCACACCGACGCCGCATCGTTCGGCGCCGCTGGCGCCGCTTACGGCAACTGGGAGCTCTCCGCCGACCGCGCCAACGCCGCCCGCCGCGTTCTCGAGGGGGTTGGGCTTCGCGACGGCCGCATCGTCGAAGTGCGCGGCTATGCCGCCACCAAGCCACGCATCGGGGATGATCCGCTCTCCGCCGCGAATCGTCGCATCTCGATCCTGCTGCCGTTCAGCGTCACGCCGGATGGTGCGGCCGATGCCGCCAGCATGGCGCAATACAAGACGGATTCGATGCACGCCAGCTTGGCCAAGCGGGTGCCGCAGTAACAGCTAATCGCGGCAGTTATCCCACCATCACCCCGCGCTCCGCAGTCGCTCCGTCGCCCACAGCGCCGCATCCGCATACAGCCCCGCGAGCTCGGCCCGCAGCGCGATCGCCACGCTGTCGGCGGCGTCGACCTCGGCCCACTCCCCGCGCTCATAGGCCTCGGCCAGGCGCAGCACCGGCGCATGTGGACCGGTACCGGCAAGCAGCGCATCCCGCACATCGACACTGACTGGCAGACGCTCCAGCACCGCCTCCATCGGCAGGCCAAGCAGCGCGTCCATGCGCGACAGCAGTCCCACGAGAAAGCGCGCCGTCGGGTCGCCGGCGAGTCCGTGGGCGGTGACCGTCTCGCAGAACCGGCCGCGCACCAACGCCTCCACCACGGCTTCGTGTGCCACCGGG
Source organism: Gemmatimonas phototrophica (assembly GCA_945870175.1). Lineage (GTDB taxonomy): Bacteria > Gemmatimonadota > Gemmatimonadetes > Gemmatimonadales > Gemmatimonadaceae > Gemmatimonas > Gemmatimonas phototrophica_A. The sequence goes on along the minus strand of CAMBRJ010000032.1, from coordinate 1,849 downwards.
CTCTGCGAGCCGACCGTCGCGATCAGCATGATCAGCATCCAACGCGACAGCGCTTCCCGGCCGACCAGACGAATGGCGTGGGCAATCGAATCGACCGAGCGGGCCCCGAATGACGCCGAGTTGACGATGCGCAGCAGCGAGAGCGAAAGCGCCGGATGGCTGCGGAACGCCTCCTCGAGCGCCGCGTCGGTGACATCGGGCTCGTTCAGCAACGCCATGATGTTGAACACCCTCGCGTGCTGCACGTTGACCGCGCGCCCGTCCAGCGTTTCCGGGCGGCTGAACACGTAGCCCTGAAACAGCACGCACCCCATGGCTTCGCAGGCCTGCAACATTTCCGCCGTTTCCACTCGTTCGGCGAGCACCGTGAGCCCCATCCCCTTCAACCGCGCCACGACGGGCTCGAGCTGGCCAGTGGTCTTTCCGAGCACATCCAGCTTCACAATACTGGCATACGGCAGCAGCGGATCGAGCGAGGCGCGGCTGTCGTAATCGTCGAGCGCCAATCGATACCCCTCGTCCACAGCCCGCTTGCAGGCCTCAACCACCGCCGCATCGCCATCCACCGTTTCGAGCAGTTCCAGCACCACCGCCGTCGGGTCGAAGATCTTGTAGAGTTCGCCCAGCAGGTGCTCACGGGTAATGTTCACGAAGGCCGTGGTGCCGGCGGTCAGCCGGTCGAGGCCGATGGAGAGCAGCGCATGCAACGCCGTATCGCCGCACATATGCGATTCCGACACGCCGATGGCCTGCGTGGCGTCCCGGTGCGCACGGTACAACAGTTCGTACGCCACCCGCCGTCGATCAGTGTCGAAGATCGGCTGACGCGCAATGAACACGATTTGCGCCGATGGTGGCGGCGCCATCTCCATTTCGGTGTAACTCATTCTGGACCCCAGTTCGTCATCTCACTATCGACTCTCATCGTGACCATGAAGCAACTTCAGTCCGAACGGCCGGAAAGGACGAGCGGGTTCCAGATGTTGCGCATGATCACCCGGAGTCTCCCGCTTTCCATGCTCCTGATGGGCGGATGTGGCGATCGCCGTGCCGAGACCGCCAGCATCGATTCACTGCTGGCGCGAGACCTCACCCTCGCCGCCGCCGACGCCCCCGCACGGCCGATGCCCGCCGAGATCGGCGACACCGCCCTTGCCACCCCAAGTGCTCTCGCCCGGACCACCCCGCGCGAAAGCGCTCCTGAGGCTGTTCGCCCCTCGTCGCGCCCTTCGCGCCCTTCGCGTCAAGCGGTAGCCCCCGCCCCGGCACCGGCCCCGCTCGCCGAGGCACCAACCCGCGGAGCCGCCGCCGTGCCAACCCCGAGCCCAGGCCCCACGCCAGGCCCCACCCTCGGCCTCGCCTCCGGCACCTCACTCTCGGGAAAGACCAACGCCGCGATCTGTTCGCTAGCGAACCGTCCGGGTGACCGCGTGGTGGCCACGCTCGTCGTGCCCATAAACGGACCCGACGGGACCACGCTCCCGGTCGGCACTCCGATTCTCGTGGAAATGGCACCGCCCGATGCCGACGGCCGCTTCGCCTTTCGTGTGCGCAGCGCGCAGGTGAACGGGGAGCTCGTGCCCGTGCAGGGCACGGTGCGGGTCGGCGACGACGTCGTCGTCACCGAGCGTCAGCTCTCGAAGGGCGGCGACAAGGGCAAGGTCATCTCCGGCGCCATCATCGGTGCCATCGCCGGACGCGTGCTCGGCGGCGGTGCCCGTGGTACCGTGATCGGAGCCGCTGGCGGCGCCGCGGCGGGAACCATTGCCGCCGCCCGCAATTCACAAACGGAGCGCTGTCTGCCGGCTGGGGCCAGTCTCACCATCACGCTCTCCGCGCCACTCGTTTT
>CAMBRJ010000031.1 GCA_945870175.1 Gemmatimonas phototrophica | reverse complement strand
GGCTTGCCCGTGGAATTTTGCACGGTGCCCACGGTTCGTTCAGCGTTCACGCTCAGTTGCAATGCATTGTCCTCGCTGTCGCTATGCGTCAACACAAAGTCCGATCCTATTTCGCGGTGGACTGCCCACCATGTGGATGTATCACGCCGACGGCGGCAACGGCATGTCGTTATACACGGCGCCGGCCAATGCGGCACCAGGCACCGCGGTACAGCAGGCTGGTGCCGCGTTCAGCGCCGATGGCAAGTCGATCTGGTACACGCAGCGCACCGGCGCGTGGAACTACAACGCACAGTTCCCGCAGTACCAGATCTATGTTTACAATCGCGACACGGGTGAGCGCGAAGCACAGTCGTCGCGCTACGGATCGGCGGTGCGCCCCACGCTGAGCCCTGATGGCAAGTGGCTCGTGTACGGATCCCGCTACGAAGAGAAGACGGGACTGCGGGTGCGTGAACTCGCGACCGGCGACGAGCGCTGGCTGGCGTACCCCACGCAGCGAGACGAGATGGAATCGCGCGCGCCGCTGGATGCACTGCCGGGCATGAGCTTTACCCCCGATTCGAAAGAGCTGATCGCGAGCTACGCCAACAAGATCTGGCGCGTCGCGATCGACGGCAGCGGGCAGACGGAGATCCCGTTCCGGGTGCAAGCCGCGATCGAGGCTGGACCGGAGCTGGCGTTCAAGTATCCGATCTCTGACAGCGCGCAGTTCACCGTCCGACAGATTCGTGACGCCGTGCCGTCGCCCGATGGCAAGCAGCTCGCCTTCATCGCGCTCGAGAAGTTGCACGTGATGGACTACCCGGGCGGCACGCCGCGTCGTGTCTCCACGTTGAACATGATCGAGTCGGAGCCGGCCTGGTCGCCCGACGGCAAGTCGCTGGCGTGGGTGACGTGGGCCGATGACGGCGGACGTCTGTACAAAGCGGTGGTGTCGCCGCGCGCCGTCGCCCCGGTGTTGCTCAGCAAGGCGGTGGGTACGCTGCGGCAGCCGGTGTGGGCGCCGAACGGCACCCGCATCGTGCTCACGCAGACGGCGGCGCAAGGGCGTCGCGATCAGACCGGTGTGACGGCGCCCACGAACCTCGTGTGGTATCCGGCCACGCCCACGGCCGTCGGTGGCAGTGAGCCCATGGTGATCGCGCGGGCCGCCGGACGCAGTGTGCCGCACTTCTCGAAGGACACGTCGCGCATCTACCTGTCGTCGAGCGCCAACGGTCTGGTGTCGATTCGGTGGGATGGCAGCGACGAACAGCGGCACCTGCGCGTGACCGGACCCGCGGCTGGCGGCAACGTCGATGATCATGACGTGAACCCGTCGGAGTTGATGTTGCAACGCGACGCTGAGGAGCCCAACACCCCAGGCCCGTCGGCGTCACTCACGCTCATGTCGCCCAGCGGCGATGTGGCGCTGGCGCAGATCAACCAGGATTTCTACACGGTGGTTGTGCCGCCGCGCGGGACGCAGCCGTCGGTGAGCGTGGCCGATCCGAACACGGCGGCGGTGCCGGTGAAGCGGCTCACCGACATCGGTGGCCAGTTCCCGGCGTGGAGCAGCAATGGCAAGCGCGTGCACTGGTCGATCGGTAACGCGCATGTCGTGTACGATCTCGACTCGGCTGCAGCCCGTGATGCCGCCATCGCCGCGTCGCGTCGCGACTCCACGGTCGCCGACAGTCTGCGCCCGCGCTCGTATGCGCCCGCCGAGCAGCGCGTGCTCATTCAGGCCACGCGCGACATTCCGCGCGGCACCGTGGTGCTGCGCAATGCGCGGATCATCACGATGAAGGGCGACGACGTCATCGCGCGTGGTGACATCGTGGTCACGAACAACCGCATTACCGCCGTCGGCGCGGCGGGCAGCGTGACCGTGCCGGCTGGTGCCACGTCGATGGACATGGCGGGCGCCACCATCATGCCGGGCTTCGTGGACACCCACGCCCACCTGCGCGCCGAGCGCGGCACCATTCACGAAACGCAGCCGTGGGCGTATCTGGCGAACCTCGCGTATGGGGTGACTACCACGCGTGACCCACAGACCGCCACCACCGACATCCTGAGCTATCAGGACATGGTCGACGCCGGTCAGGCCATCGGTCCCCGCATCTATTCCACCGGCCCCGGCATCTTCGATCGCGATCTCATCCGCGATCAGGAGCACGCGCGCAGCATCCTCAAGCGCTACAGCAGCTACTACGACACCAAGACGATCAAGATGTACGTGGCTGGCGTGCGTCAGACGCGGCAGTGGATCATCAAGGCCGCGCGCGAACAGCAGCTCATGCCGACCACCGAAGGCTCACTCGATGTAAAGCTCAATCTCAGCGAGACGATCGACGGCTATCCCGGCCTCGAGCACTCGATCGGCATCGTGCCGTTGGGGAGCGACGTCACGAAGTTCATGGCGTGGTCGAATCGCACGTATACGCCCACGCTGCTGGTGAACTACGGCGGCCCGTGGGGCGAGAACTACTTCTACACGAAGGAGAATCCGTACGGCGACCCCAAGCTCCAGCGCTTCACGGCGTACGAGGAACTGGCACTCAAGTCGCGTCGTCGCATGGCGTCGATGCCGGGCGGCGGCACGGCGGGCGGCTGGTTCCGCGATGAGGAGTACATCTTCCCGCAGCTCGCCACCGAAGCCACGAAAATCCTGCGCGCTGGTGGACGGCTTGGGATTGGCAGTCACGGGCAACTGCAGGGCCTTGGCTACCACTGGGAGCTCTGGGCGATGGCGTCGGGCGGCATGACGCCGATGGAAGCGCTTCGCACCGCGACCTCGATGGGCGCCCAGGCGATCGGCCTGCAGGGCGACGTGGGTTCGATCGAAGTCGGCAAGCTGGCCGATCTGGTGGTGCTCGACGCTGATCCGTTGGCCGACTTGCGCAACACGAACAAGATCAAGTTCGTCATGAAGAACGGTCGCCTGTACGACGGCAATACACTGGCCGAGATGTACCCGACCAAGCGGGAGGGCCCGGTGGTCCCGAACCGTCCGGTGGCCCCAGCCACGAAGGCGGGGTCGAAGTAAGGTCGGTTGGTCGGTACAGTATTGTCAGACCCGATGACTATCCTGGAGTCCTGCGGAGTGACGCGTGACTCAGGCACGACTCCAGGACGTCGATCGGCGCTTCCCTCGTTAGCATCCCAATCATGAATGTGTATATCGCTCCACGGCTGGGCGTGCTGCGGGATCATTTGCTCGCGCGACTGCGCGCCGCGCCGCTGCCGCCACGCGACACCGAAGTCATCGTCGTGCAGAGCCAGGGCATGCGACAATGGCTCACCCTCGCGATGGCCGATGCCCTGGGCTGTGCGGGTTCAGTGGAGTTGCCGTTCCCTGCACGCTTCGTCCGCTCGCTGGCCGCCGCGGTGGGGATGTCGGAACACGACGCCGACTCGTTTTCGCGCGAGGCCCTGACGTGGCGCGTGGATGCCCTGCTGCGCGAGGTGGATCTGGGTGACCCGTGCTACGCGGCCGTGTCTCGCTATCTCAGCGGCGGTGACGATCGGATGCGATTCGGACTCGCCGCTCAGGTGGCCGCGCGATTCGACGACTACCAGCTGTTCCGGCACGACCTCCTCGAGGCGTGGGAGCGCGGCGAGCACCGGCTCGACTCGCCGCATGAGCACTGGCAGGCCGCCCTGTGGCGCGCCCTGTGCGCCAAGGGCGCGGCACACGGTGCGCACCGCCTGACGCGACTGCTGGCGCACATCCATGCGGCGGCGCCGGGATCCTTGTCGCTACCGTCGCGGGTCTCCGTGTTCGGGGTAAGCTCGCTCCCGCCTCGCATCATCGAGCTGTTGGCAGCGATCGCGCGGCACACCGAGGTCGTGGTGTATGCCGCGCTGCTGCCGGATCGTTCGACGGCGGCCGCACCGCATCCGTTGGCATCGGCGTTCGGCAGTCAGGGGCAGCTGTTGCAGCGACTGCTGGTGGCGCAGGGCGCCACGATCGTGGCGCTGCCCGACGAGTCGGTCGGCGCCCCCGACACGTTGCTCGCGCGGCTGCAGCAGGAACTCGCGAGTCCGGGCGAGCGTGATGCCGAGGGATCGAGCGCCCTCACGCTCTCGGCCGACGATACGTCGCTTCGCGTGCACGCGGCGCATGGAAAGCTGCGCGAACTCGAGATCATTCGCGATCAGATCGGCGAAGCTTTCGTGACCGATCGCACGCTCAGGCCGCATGACGTGCTGCTGCTGGTGCCTGACATCAGCGACTGGGCGCCCCTCGTGCAGTCGGTGTTCGGCGCCAACGACGGATCGGTGACCCTGCCGTTTACCGTGGCCGATCGCCGACGTCGCGACGAATCGGTGGCCACCGCCGTGCTGCGGCTGCTCGCGCTCGAGGGCGGACGCCTCACGCATTCCGAAGTGTTCGGCGTGCTGGAACAGCCGGCGATCTTCAGCGCTGCCGGCCTCGACGACGGGCAGGTCGAGTATCTGGCGCGGGTCACGCGCGCCGCCAACGTGCGCTGGGGCTACGATGACGACGCGCTCGAACGCCTGTCGCTGCCGGCCGCCGACATGCCCACCTGGCGCACCGGACTCGATCGATTGCTGCTGGGGCAGATGGCCGGGGCGGCGCCGGAACCGGTGCTGGGCGTGCTCCCGCACGCCGGCGATTCGGTGGGTGATGCCGCGGCTATGGCGGCGCTGTCGCAATGGATCGATACGCTTTCGGTCACGCTGCAGTCGTGGCGGGAATCCCGGTCGATCGCCGACTGGGCGACCGCGCTCTCTGAATTTCTCGACGGTATCGTGCAGCCCACATCGGCCGACGAACGCGAGGGGCTGAACACCGTGCGTGTGGTTGTGCAGGCACTGTCTCGCACGGCCGAGCAGGCAGGGTATACCGCGCTCGTCCCGTTCGGCGTGGTGCGCGACTGGCTGGAGCAGGAACTCGCCGACGACAGTTTCGGCTCGGGCTTTCTCAGCGGCCGCGTCACGGTGGCCGCGCTCAAGCCAATGCGTAGCGTGCCGTTCAAGCTGATCGCCGTGGCCGGCCTCGACGACGCGGCGTTCCCACGGCGCGACCGCCGACCGGCGTTCGACCTGCTGTCGTGCGAAGCGCGCGACGGTGATCGCCATCTGCGCGACGACGATCAACAGCTCTTTCTCGACCTGTTGATGGCTGCCGAGTCGCGCGTCGTGCTGACGTACAGCGGAAACGATCCCCGCGACAACGCCGCGCGAGCGCCGTCGATTGTGATCGACGAGTTGCTCGATCATCTCGATCGACGTACCGATGGTCACGCGCGCACGAATCTCGTGCTGCGCCATCCGCTGCAGGCGTTCAGCGATCGCTATGTCAGCACTGACGACCCGCGGTTGATCACGTTCTCGCCGTTGGCGGGCAAGGCGTCGGGCAACGCGGCGGTCGAGGGCTTCCCGTTCTTCGCGGACACGGTGCCCGATCTCGTGACCGACGACGTGGCCGATATCGCGCTGCGCAACCTGACCGGCTTCTGGAGCAATCCGTCGCAGTGGTTCTGCGAGCAGCTGTTGCGACTGCGTCTCCCCGACGCCGGTGCGACCGACAGCCCGGACAGTGAGTTGCACTGGCTGAGCAAGTTGAAGCAGGGCGGTGTGCGCGCTGACATGCTGCGCGCAGTGATGACCGGCCATCGGGATGTGGAGTGGATGCAGCGCGAGATGGTGGCGGCCGGCAAGCTGCCGCCCGGTGCCCTCGGTGCGTCGTGGTTCACGCGCCTGGCAGACGAAGCGCAACCGATCATCGACGCGCTGCCCGAGGGTGCCCGCACGAGCGCCGCGCTGACGGTGCACGGCCGCAACTGGCGGATCACCGGTGCGGTGGAGGGCGTGATCGAGAGCGCCCGCTACGTCGTGCGCACGGGGAGCGTTTCGGCACGGCACCGGATCGTGGCATGGGTGGAGCACGTCATGATGTGTGCGGCGAAGCAGCAGGGCGCGGAAGTGCCGGGCACCACGGTGCTCTTGTACCCGGACAGCAAGAAGGAAAAGGCGATCATCGAGTCGATGATCGAAGTGCCGAACGCTACCGATGTGCTGGACGGCTGGATCAGTGTTATGCACGACGCGCGTCGCACCCCGTTGAAATTTTTCCCGAGCGCGGCCGAGGCCTATCGGGCCGCCATGGTGCACAATGCCAGGATCGCGCTGAATCCCAAGTCGCGTGCCAAGGAGCAGCTTCCCATCACGAAGGCTGCCGCTGCGTTCGCGGGAAACGACTTCGGCGCCCCCGGCGACGAGTCGGATCCGTATCTGCAGCTGTGCTTCCGGGACACCCTGGCGTTCGATGCGACCAAGGCGGAGTTCGTGCGCCTCACGACCATGCTGTTCGAGGCATCGTGGTCGCCGCGCATGGTGGCGGGGGCCGGCCTATGATGCCCTTCAATGCGCTCAGTGTGGCGCTGGAGCCCGGCCTCACGCTCGTGGAAGCCAGCGCCGGCACCGGCAAGACGTTCGCCATCACCCGACTGGTGCTCCGGCTGCTCCTAGAGCGAAAGGTGGAGCATCTCGGACAGATCCTCGTGGTCACCTTTACCGAAAAAGCCACGCAGGAACTGATCGGCCGCATTCGTGCGGTGTTGCGCGAGGCCGATCGGGTCTGGTCCAACACGCCGCCGCCGCGTGATGCCGGCAACGACGATCTGTTCGCGTTGCGCGAGCGGCACGGCAACGCCGGTGCGCCCATCGTGCGCGCCGCCCTCGGTGCGCTCGACGAACTCGGGGTGTCCACCATTCACGGCTTCTGCCATCGTGTGCTCTCGGAAAGCGCGCTGGAAAGTCGCGTGCATTTTGGCGGCATGTTTTTGGAAGACGACAGCGACCTCCTGCAGCGTCTCACTCAGGACTGGCTGCGCCGTCGCGTGCTGCATGCCCCCCCCGCCGCGGCGCTGATTTCCGACGACGGGGAAGATCCGATCGGGTGGATCAAGAGTCTGGTGCGGCCCTACTTGCGCCATCCGCGCACCACCATCGACGCGGCGCCCGAATTCGCCCCCCAGCTGCTGAAGGACTTCGTGCTCAACGTGTCGAAGGCATTCGAGCAGGAGAAGCAGGCGCGTCACCTGATGGGCTTCGACGATCTCCTGCGACGTCTGCACGACATCTTGGTGGCCGAAGGACCGGGTGGCCTGCTGGCCTCGCGCATCCGCGAACGCTTCCGCGTGGCGCTGATCGACGAATTCCAGGACACCGATCCCACCCAGTTTCCGATCTTCTCGACCGCATTCAGCGGGTGTCCGCTGTTCCTGATTGGCGATCCGAAGCAATCCATCTTCGCGTTCCGGAATGCCGATGTGCACGCCTATCTCAAGGCCGCCGCGACCATCGAACATCGCTACACGCTGCTGACCAATTTCCGCAGCACTGATGCCATGGTGCGTGGTGTCACGCAGCTGTTTCGCAACAACCCCGAGCCGTTCGCCTGCCGCCCCGAGTTGATCGGCGTGCCCGAGGTCACGGCGGCCAATCAGGTGCGCATTCCGGAGGCCCTCGCCGACGACGGCCGGCACGCGTTGCAGTGGGTGTGGGTGGGCGAGGCGTACCACACGTCGAGGAACAGCATCGCGAAGGATCAGGGTACCACGTTGGCCATTCGGGCCGTAACGGTGGAAATGCAGCGGCTCATCACCGAAGGCCTTGGCGCCGGCAAAATGGCGGTACTGGTGCGCACGAACGCCGAGGCGCAGGAAGTCAAACGGTCGCTCGATACGGCGGGCATTCCCTGTGTCGTAGGCGCCAATCAGGATGTGCTAGCCAGTGAGGAGGCCGACGAACTTGTGCGGCTGGCCGAGGCGATCGCCGCACCGCGCGACGGGGCCGCGGTGCGGTCGGCCATGGCTACGCGCCTCTGGGGATGCGACGCGGTGGCCGTGGCCGACACCCTGCGCAACGACGGCAACGGCGCGTGGGATAGCGTGCTGGATCGGCTGGTTCGGACACGAACGATGTGGTTTCGACATGGTGGCGCCACGGCGCTGGCGTGGCTGCTGAACGCGTGCGGGGCCACCGCGCGATTGCTCTCCCTGCGCGATGGCGAGCGGCGGGTCACGAACGTGCGGCATGTTCTCGAGATTCTGCAGGAAGCCGACGCGGTCTCGGCGCTCACGCCCGACGCAGTGCTCGGCTGGGTGGTACGCGAGCGCGGGTCGGCGATTACGCCGGAACGTCGTGAGATGCGGCTGGAAAGCGATGCCGATGCGGTGCAGATCCTCACCATTTACAAGGCGAAGGGATTGCAGTGGCCCGTCGTGTTCTGCCCCACGCTCTGGCGCACCAAGTCGTTCGCGCCGAAAGCGCTCGATGTGCCGTATTTGCTCACGCCGCGCGACGACGGCATGGTGCTCGATCTCGGTTCGCCCGTGCAGGCACAGCGCCGTGAACAGCAGCAGCGCGAACAGCTCGGTGAAGATCTGCGTCTCACGTACGTGGCGCTGACGCGCGCCGAGTCCCGTTGCTACGTAACATGGGGCACCTTCTCCGACGCCGCCGCGTCGTCGCTCGGATGGCTCATCCAGGGCGGTGGCGCAGCGGTGGAGCGGGCGGCGATCGATACGCTGATCGCCGCCAGCGCCGGCACGATGGGTATCGCCGACGTGATGCTGCAGGCGCCGGCGGTGCGGGTACCGACCCCGAAGGCGGCGCCCGAACGCCGCGAAAGGCTCACCTTCACGACGGCGCCAGGTCAGCTCGCCATCTGGCGCAGCAGCAGCTTCACCACGCTCACGCGCAACGTGTCGCACGTGGACAGCCGCGATGTCGATGACATCCTGCAGCCCGACGACGTGCGTCGCACGGCGGCGCAGGTGGCCGGCTTCCGCGGCGTGCCGGCTGGTGCCGATATCGGCAACGTGCTGCACGGCCTGTTCGAGCACACCGACTTCATGCGTTCAGCCGTGACCACCGAGGCGTCCGTGGAGGACGCCCTGCGCGCCTACGGTGTGGTGGTGCCACGCGACGGCCGATGGACTCCGACGCACATTCGCGAGATGATCGACACGGTGTGCCGCGCCCCAATTCCCGGTGCGGGCTTCGCGCTGAGCGCGGTGCCGCCGCAGGCCACGTTGCGTGAGTGGCGCTTCTCCATGCCCGTGCGCGACTTCTCGATGGCCGCGGTGGCCGGCGCCCTCGAGGCGCACGGAGCGGCGCACGCGCAGTCGTATGCGCCGATGTTGCGGACACTGCGCGATGAGCAGTTTCGCGGCTATCTCACGGGCTCCATCGATCTTGCCTTTGAGCACGAAGGGCGTTGGCATATTCTCGACTGGAAATCGAACTGGCTCGGGGCCAACGACGCCGATTACGCGCCCGACGCGCTCGGCCACGCGATGCACGCCGCGCACTACACGTTGCAGTACCACGTATACGTGGTGGCGCTGCACCGTCACTTGCGCGCACGGCAGCCCGGGTATGACCCACGCGTGCACTGGGGCCAAGTCACCTACGCGTTCCTGCGCGGCATTGGTGCCGCCGGGCGCGACGGCTGGTTCACCGATGCTCCCACCCCCGAGCTGCTGCACGCACTCGATCGCGCCTTCGGAGGCACGCCATGAGTGTTGATCACCGTCTCACGGCATTCTTCGACGCCGCCGTCGAGCAGTATCTGCTCTCCACCAGCGACCGTGTCCTCGGCGAACTCACGGTGCGACGGGCTGGCCTGTCTGGTGAAACGGCCGTGCCGATCGCCGTGGCGGTAGCGCTGCTGGCGCGTGCGCGCGACGACGGCCACAGCGCGCTGTCACTGAGCGATCTCGCCGCCGAAGCGACGGAGCTGGCGCGAGAGCTCGCCGCTGCGGTCGGCGCCGATGCTAGCGGCGCGCTGATGCACGAGCGCGATCCCGCGTGGTGGCGTGCGAGGCTGATATCGGTACCTTCGGTCGTGCAGGGCGCGAACAGCCCTCTCGCATCACCGCTGGTGCTGCATGGCTCGCTGGTGCAGTTCCGCCGGTACTTCGACGCTGAGCAACGCATCGCGGCGCGCCTTCGCGTGTCGCTGGCCCACGGCGAGCCCACCTTCCGCGTGATCACCGGTGGCCCGGGCACGGGTAAGACTACGCGCATCGCCGAGATGCTCGTCGATACCCTCGCGCGCGACCCCGCGCGTCGCGTGGCGTTGGCCGCGCCCACCGGAAAGGCCGCGGCACGGCTCTCGGAGTCGGTCCGCCTGCGACTCGACGGTTTGAACGCCTCGCCGGAGGTCCGCGCGCGCGTGCCGCAGAGCGCGCACACGGTGCACCGGTTGCTGGGCTATCAGCCCGATCGCGACCGCTTCTGGTCGCGCGCTGGCACGCCGTTGCCGTACGATCTGGTGATTCTCGATGAAGCCAGCATGGTGGACGTACTGCTGATGGATGCCCTGGTGGCTGCCCTCCCGTCGCACGCCACGCTGCTGCTGGTGGGCGATCAGGATCAGCTGGCGAGTGTGGAAGCCGGCGACGTGTTCGGGGCGATCTGTCGCGTCGCGCACGACATCGGCCACGCGCTCCACGACCGCGTGCTGCGGCTCACCCGCAGCTATCGGTTCGAAGCGCACCCTGCCATCGGCGAGGCCGCTGCGGCGATCCTCGCCGGCGACGCGGCCGCACTCTCGGCCCTCGTGCACGACCCGGCACGCACAGATGTGCGCTGGGTACCAGCCCCTCACGATCGTGCCGAGTTGCTGGCGCTACTGGTGCCCCATCTCGAGCGGTGCCTCTCGGCGGAGTCGCCGGCCGCCGCCCTCACGGCCCTCGATGGATTCCGCGTGCTCTGCGCCGAGCGCGAAGGCACGTGGGGCGTGGCCGGCATCAACGCCGAGGTCGAGCGCTGGCTGCGCAGCCAGGGTACCGTCATCACCGAGCGCTGGTATCATCGGCGTCCCGTGATGGTGATCGCGAACGACTACGGCACGCAGCTGTTCAACGGCGACGTGGGCGTGGCGTGGGAAGCCAATGGCGAGCTACTGGTGCACTTTCCGGGGCCTGAGGGCGCCACGCGCGCCATTCAGCCGGCGCGGTTGCCCGAAACACAAACGGCGTGGGCCATGACGGTGCACAAGGCGCAGGGTTCGGAGTTCACCGACGTGATCGTGATGTTGCCAGCCAAGGGCAGTCGGGTGCTCGGCCGCGAGCTGCTGTACACCGCGGTTACCCGGGCGCGCAGCCACGTGCTGATCGTCGGCGATGAGACGGTCATGCGCTCGGCGGTATCGCGCACCGTGCGACGGGGCAGTGGGCTCGAAGCGATCATGCGTGCGGGTATGGCGCGGGAGGCGGCGCATGGGTGATCCAGTGGCCATGCTGACACTCGTGTGTGCCGCGCTCGCCGTGGTGCTGCTGCTCGTGCAGCTCCTACGCTTTCGCCCGAATGCCGGTGTCGATCCCGACGTCGCGCGCCGTGAACTCCGCGACGAGCTGCGCAGCGCACGTGAGGAGGCGCGGCTGTCGGCGCGCGAGCTGCGCGAAGAGGTGACCAAGTCGATCGACGCCACGCAAGCCTCGCTCGATCGGGTGCGCGCCACGCTCGATCAGCGCGTGCGTGAGCTGCAGGAAGGCAACGAACGCAAGCTCGACGAAATGCGTCGTACCGTTGACGAAAAGCTGCACGACACGCTCGAGAAGCGACTCGGCGAGTCGTTTAAGCTCGTGAGCGACCGGCTCGACACCGTGCACAAGGGACTCGGCGAGATGCAGCAGCTCGCCACCGGGGTGGGCGATCTCAAGCGCGTGCTCACCAACGTGAAGGCGCGTGGAACCTGGGCCGAAGTGCAGCTCGGGGCTATTCTGGAGCAGGTGCTCACGCCCGAGCAGTACGGCAAGAACGTGTGCATTCGGCCGGATACCGCGGAGCGCGTCGAGTTCGCCGTGCGGTTGCCGGGACCGCTCGACGATCCGACCACCTGCGTATGGCTGCCAATCGATTCCAAGTTTCCGCAGGAAGATTGGCTGCGGTTGCAGGACGCGTCAGATCAGGGCGACGTCGCCGCGGTGCAGGCCGCCAGCGACGCGCTCATCCGCACCGTGCGCGGGTCTGCCAAGGAGATCCACGACAAGTACGTGCATCCGCCGGCCAGCACCGACTTCGCGATCATGTTTCTCGCCACCGAAGGACTATTCGCCGAGGTGCTGCGGCATCCGTCGGTAGTGAGCGATCTGCAGCAGCAGTATCGCGTAGTAGTGGCCGGCCCGACCACGTTGGCGGCGATTCTCACCAGCTTGCGCATGGGCTTCCAGACGCTGGTGGTTGAGCAGCGCGCCGCCGAAGTGTGGCGCGTGCTCGGCGCGGTGAAAACCGAGTTCGGCAAATTCGGCGATGTGCTCGACAAGGTGCAACGACAGCTCAATACCGCCAGTCGCACCATCGAGGAAACCGGTCAGCGCAGTCGGGCGATGGAGAAGAAGCTGCGGTCGGCCGAGCGGCTTCCCGAGGCGGAAGCGGCGATGGTGTTGGAGTTGCCGGTTGAAGACGAGGCGGATGCTACCGACGCTTCTCCCCCGCAATGAGCTCGTGGGCCGCGCCTTGCTTTCCATGCGCGCGGCTTTGCTCGGTGGTAACGGTGAGTCCGTTGCGGCGCAGCGCTTTCGCAAACGCGGGATCGGCATCGGCCGACCAGTAGATCACACGGCCACCGGGACGCAGGGCGGCGATCGCCGCCTGAATTCCCGTATCGACATACAGTTTCGCATTGCCCGACGTCGTGAGCGACTCAGCCCCGTTGTCCACGTCCAGCATGATGGCGTCGAACACGCCTCGGTGCGTGCGGAGCAACGGCAGCACGTCGCCCTCGCGGATATCGACGCGGGGGTCGTCCATCGCCGCCCCCGCGAGGGCGTACTCGGGATTGCGGTTCCACGCGATCACCTCAGGCACAATCTCGGCCACCATTACCTGCGCATCGGGGCCCAGTCGCTCGAGGGCGGCGCGCATGGTAAAACCGAAACCGAGTCCGCCAACGAGCACACGTACGCCCGGCTGATTGGCCAAGCCGCGGCAGGCGAGTTCGGCCAACTGCACTTCCGATTGTGACCGGCGCGTCGACATGAGCTCGATGCCATCAATGCGCAGCAGGTACGCGCCGTCGTGGCGGTACAGCGTGAGCACGGTGCCATCGGGGGCGGCGGCTTCGGCGAGGCGTTCGTAAGGCTTCACGGAGGACTTGCTGGTACAGAGTGAGGGGTCGAGCTTGCAGAGGCAGCGTATGGTCAGCGAAGTGTATCACCCATCCCCCGTCAGGTCATTGATGTCCCGTCCGATCGACAACTCCTACGTCGTCCCAGATACCGCGCTGGTGGCCGGCGAGTATCCGGGCATGCGCTTCGGCACGCCGTCGGGTATCC
>CAMBRJ010000030.1 GCA_945870175.1 Gemmatimonas phototrophica | reverse complement strand
ACTCCGCGTATCCGTGCTCGAGATAGTGCTGACTGGCCAGATGATGCGCCGCCATCCCGGGCTTCAAATGCTTGTCGTCTTCGTGCCGGAGTCCCGACTGATAGAAATTTACGCGGCCATTGGCCACGAGATTGTACAGCACGGCAATCGTGTCACCGCCTGCCGTGATCCGCAGGAGCTGCGCGTTGCCGGTGGGCACCCCTTCCCGAATGAAGGCTCGATGGAACTCACGACGCGACGGACTGGCGAACGCCCCCGAGTGGCCGACCGCCTGCCATCGTGATTCATGCAGCCCAACCAGCTCGACAAACATCGCCTCCGCCTCGTACACCGTGCGCGCCGCCTCAACGACGATCGGGCCGCGGCGCTCGTAGCGTGTGAGACTTCGCCGAAGCTGTTCGCGGGTGTTGCGACTCAACACGTCGAGATGCGAACGAGCAGCCGCGCGAAGCTGGTCAAGATTCACAAAGGGCGCGCTATGCCACTCGATGTCCGCCGTCCACCCGGGGAAGGCGCGCACGAGACGGTCCACCTCGGCCTCGCCGGCACCAGCCACGCGAAATTCGTCGACTCTCATGCCAATTACATGTCCGGCGATGGCCCGAGCCACGACATCTTCCGCTCCCAGCGTCGCCAACAGTGCGTTGTGCTCCACAATGACGCTGTCCACTGCATTTTCCCCATCGGTGTTGAGATGCACGCGCACGTGCGGCACCATCGTTTCACGACGGACACGTGACGTGAGCAGGCACGATCCGATCGGCGCGCCGCTCGCATTTAGCACACTCACCTGCACCGGGTTGAGCACGCGCCCGAATACGCCCATCCAGGCATTCGTCCACGCGGTGGAGAGGAACGGGCTGGACGCCGGCATGCGTGCAACAACCTGATGCCAGCGATCACGCCCGCGATCATCCCACGCACTGGCGTGAAGTTGCTCGATGCGCATCAGCGCCGCCAGCTCGCAGCACGTGACGTACGGAAAACTACCATCCCCCAATTCGGAACAGCATCACCGGCACAGTGCGCGCCATGATGCAGACATCGAACCACAAGGACTGCCGTTTCATGTATTCCACATCGAAATACACTTTCCGCTTTACGTCTTCGAGACACGTGTCGTACGGATTCGACACCTGCGCCAGCCCGGTGATCCCGGGCTTCACGCGCTGACGAACCGGATACTCCTGAATCTGCTCACGCAGGCGCACGAAAATGCTGGGGCGCTCGGGACGCGGTCCGACCACATTCATGTCACCGCGGAGCACATTGAACAGCTGCGGCAACTCGTCGATACGAGTCTTGCGAATGACCTTGCCGATCCCGGTGACCCGATCGTCGTCCTGCGTGGCCCATACGGCCTTGCCATTCATCTCGGCATCGACCCGCATGGAGCGAAACTTGTAAATCGTGAACGGACTTCCGCCCAGGTCTTCACGCTGACGTTCCCGCATGGCGCGCGTGCGATTCCATCGGCGGTCGATACCAACACGCGTTTGCGTGTAGAACACCGGCCCACGCGAAGACAGACGAATCAGCACGGCCGCGAGCAGCATGACCGGCGCCGTCACGAGCAACAGCAGGACCGCCGCCGCGCAGTTGAAGGCCCTGGACACAGGCTCCGACCGCGGTCGCGGCTCGAAGTCGTCATCGGGGCCAGTTACCGACTGGGCGACTGCTTCGCGGCTAGCGGCACGCACGCTTCGGGCCGGCGGTCGCGGCCCGCCGCCAATCGGAATGATGGAGAAATAGAGGCTGGAATGCACGCGAAACGCTCAGGCGTCCTGGCGATTATAGTACCACTGAACGAACTGTAGGAAGGCAAAGAACAGCGACGAAAAGACGAAGAGCAGCTGGATCACGGATGAGAACGTGGGCCGACCGCGCTTGGCCGAGATGACCACTTCGTCGCCCGACTGAATATCGAGCTGCTCGAGAGTGCGCCCATCCTTCACCGCGCGCTTCGAGTCCTTCGGTTTCAGCAGCACCACGGCGCCGCGCCGGAGCTCGAGCTGGTCGAGATTTGCCGTGACCAACGGGCCGCCAGCCAGCATCACGAGATCACTGACCGGCCGGTCGGGCTGGGCATAGTAGAAGCCCGGCCCCTGCACGGCCCCACGAATCGAAATCCGCGTCAGCACAATGGAACGCACCGACGCATTCTTGACGAATCTTGCGACGTGCGCTTTGAGCCGGTCGTCGAGCTCCGAGCGCAAAGCGCCCGCGAGGGACACATCAGGCAGCGCGAGCAGCGACACCATCAGACTGTCACGCACCGACGCCGTATCGGTCCGCACTGAATCCTGGCGAAAGGTGAGCACGAACCGATCACCCACCTTGAAGTCACCCTGCTGCAGTCGCTGCTGAATGGAGGCGATCTCGGCCTTCGCGCGATTCTGGTTACCACCCTTGAGCTTTCCGCTGGCCAATTCCTGCTCAACGGTGGCCACACGGGCCGCCAACTCCGCGCGCGACGCGCGCTGAGCGCCGGCCGCCGGGGCCACCTGCGCCCCTGCCGACCGCAGGCCGGTCCCCAACACAAGCGCAAGCGCGAGTGCCCAGCCGCGCCACTCTGATTTTCGCGAAATCGAGGTCATCGGCCTGTCTCGGGAAGAGTGCGAACAGACTCGGAGCCGCCGGTCAAACGCGCCGGCGGATCTTCGTCGTGTGCCGCGTACTCCTGATAGTAAGAATAGTATTCGTACGCGCCGGTGAGCTTGATACCGTTGAGCACGGCTCCCATCACCCGCACCGGAAGCGTATCCACGACCGCCAGCTTGGCCTCGGCCATCTTGCGATCAGTCACTCCCGCGCGCAGCACCAACGCCAGATTGCCCGTCGCCGTCGCCAGTGCGAAGGCATCGAAACCGGCGCCCAGCGGCGGCGAGTCCACGATCACAACGTCGTATTCGGCCGACATCTGGTTGATCAGCTGCACCAGCCTCGGGGTGGCCAGCAGTTCGGGCCCTCGCCGCTTTCTGGCACCACCCGGCAGCAGCGTGAGGTTGGCGTGCGCCGCCACTGGATGCAGCACTTCAGCGATCAGGGCGGTGCCTTCCAGATACTCGACGAGGCCGGGGCGCGTCGGCGTGCCAAACGTTTTGCCCAACTCACCTCGACGGATGTCGCCATCGATCAGCAGAGTGCGCGCACCGGACTCGGCAAATGACAGCGCCAGATTGCTGGAGATCAGCGATTTGCCGTCGTTCGGTCCGGGACTGGTAATCGTGATGGCGAGCGGGCGTGACGGGTCGGCGGCATAGCGGACGTTCATCCGGATGGTTCTGAACGCCTCGACCACCTGCGACGCGTCCTCAACCGATTTCCGTCCCCTCTTGGCTCCGACCACAGGCACGACGCCCAGCACGAACAGGCCGAGATCGTTAGTGGCCTGCTCAGGATGTCGGAAGCGCTTGTCGATCTGGTCGAGCAGGATGGCCAGCACCACGCCGAGTCCGAGTGCAGCCGCCAACGCCCCGAAAATGATGACCGGCGCCGTATTCTGCGTGGGGCGAAGGGGCGCGACGGCAGGATCGAGGATCGAGACATCGGGGACCGTGGCCGCCTCGGCGAGCTTGGCCTCGGCTGCTTTGAGATTCAGGTTCCGGTACATCTCGGCGCTGACTTCCACCTGACGCTTGAGCCGCTGTTCCTCGATCGTGCGGCTCGGGATGCTGCGCAGGTCCTTGCTGCTCTGGGCGACCGTCGCGTTGAGCGACTGTTCCCGCAGGCGCAACTCGGCGAGATACGCCCCCATCGCATTGGGAAGCGTGGTCGATCTCAGCGCGGCCAGCGCCGCCTGTTCGTCCTTGACCTTCTGGAATTCGTCGGTGTAGCTCTCCCGCAGGCGTCGCAACAACTGTTCGCGATCGGCTTGCTCCGTGAGCGCCCGTCGGAGATTCTCGGCCGCCGGATCGCCATTCACGATCGGAATGGACAGCACGGCCTCACGCGTGATGCTACCGGTGCGACGACCGGTATCGAGGATGCGCTCCAGCGCCAACCGATCGCGCAGGTAGTTGTCGGCAAGTACGCGATCGCGGAAATACGCGTCGAAGACCGGAGAATTCGTCATCTCGATGCCCGGCGCGATCGTTTGCCGTTCATTCGGCTCGGTGACCGTGCGCACACGGAAGCTCTCCAGCTCCGACTCGGCTTGGGCAAGCCCGGTGGTCGCGTACTCGCGTTGTCCATCGAGAATGGTGGCGACCGACATCACGTTCTTTTTCTTGAGCGTCGTCGCGACCACAACGAACTGCTCGACCCACGCATTCAGAGTGGCCGCCGTGCGCTTGGCGTCCGTTCCGGTGAGCGTGAGAAACAGAAACGCGCTGCCGTTGTCGAGCTTCATTTCCATTCGGCTGATGAGGCCGATGGACGCTTCCCGGGGCGTCTGCACCCGGAACGCCAGCTCCGACCGATTCGCGAGGCTCGCGGAGGTTGGCTGCCACTGAAATCCGACGATGCGGCCGATCGAGTCACCGACGGTCCCCTTCTCCACGATACCGCCAATCGCTCCCTGCGCCTTGGCGAGGAAGGTCAAAGTGTAGCTGTTCCCAGTAGCAGCGAGGACGTAGTCTCCCGGGCGCAATCGCGTCTGATCCACGCGGAATTGCCGAAACAGCGAGCTATCGGCGGCATTTTGCGGGGAGACAAAAAGACCCATTTCGGTCACGACGGGATCGGCGATCGCAAAGGAGCGCAACAAATCCTTCCAACCCGATGCCTGCAGCAACTCCTCGGCCTGAATGGGCCCGCGGCTCGAGCCCTGTGTGCCGGTGCCTTGCTCAAGGAGAATGGTGGCCCGCACCTCGAACTCAGGATCGATATACCTGGTTGCCACGTAGCCGCCGGCGCCACCGAGCAGGCCAAAGGCAACGATCAGCCATTTGAACCGATACAGTGCGGAGAGATATCGCCTGAGCGACGGTCCAGCTCGCTCCGGCGCAGCCGCCTGCTGCCCGCCTCCCCAGTCTGCGGGAGGGGCGCTGTCTTGAAACGAATCCATCGCGGTGTCACGCGACTGATGAGGTTGAATCTGCGAACCGGCCATTGATTGAGCGGGCTGAAGTCTGACGTAGTGCCGGTGGTATGACGGTTGATCAAATTGATCCGCAACACAGTGCTGCGTAAGCGCACGCACCACGCTGCTCAGTCGCTACACCACCGTGACTTTTTCACTACTGTTGCAGTCATGACACGGACACTGTCGTGTGAGCACAACGGAAAGAATTGACGAATTCGTCGCCGCGTCGTATTTCGAGCAGACGGCAGCCACACTTCCGTTGCGCCACGGCTACTGTTGTAAAGAACCATCGGTTTGGTGTGTCATCCTCGCCGCACTATTCAACATCGTTCTCGAATCCTGCTGTTCCCACGTGCTGCTGGCGCGTCCTGACCCAGTACATCCTTATGACCGAGTCGTTCCTCTCCGATTCCAGCGCAACTGCCGTGCCCGACAAGGGTACAGGCCTCCGCATCCTTGTGGCCGACGATGATCGGACGCTTCGGGAGGGATGCGCGTCGGTCCTGCAGATGGACGGACATTCCGTGGTCACCGCCGGCCGCGGCGAGGAAGCGCTAGAGCTCGTACGGCGTCGCAAGTTCGACCTGATTCTGGCCGACCTCTACATGGCCCCCATCTCGGGTATGGAGGTCCTGAAAGCAGCGATCGAGACCCATAAGGATGCGATCGTGGTGATGATGACCGGCAACCCCAGCGTCGCGTCGAGCATCGAGGCGCTTCGCGCCGGCGCCTGGGACTACCTCCCGAAGCCCTTCTCTGCCTCACATCTTCAGGTGTTGGTTGGACGTGCGGCGCATGCCGTACACGCCAACAGGGACAGCCGCGAGCAGATCAAACCCTCGTTGGTCACGCAGAACGGTGCCGGTGAGCCGATGGCGCTGCTGGGTGTGTCACCGTCGTTCAAGAAAGCGGTCGAGCTCGCCCAGAAGGTGGCGGCCACCGACGCCTCCGTGATGATCAGTGGCGAAAGCGGCACCGGCAAGGAGCTGATCGCCCAGTTCATTCATCGGCACAGCCGCCGAACGGCGCGGAAGCTGGTGCCTCTCAACTGTGCGGCGCTGCCGGACAACCTGCTGGAATCGGAAATGTTCGGCTATCGCAAGGGCGCCTTTACTGGTGCGGATCGCGACAAGGCCGGCTTGCTGGAAGTCGCCAACGGCGGCACGCTTTTTCTTGACGAGCTCACCGAGATGACGATGCCGTTACAGGCAAAGTTGCTTCGCGTGTTGCAGGATGGCGTAGTACGACGCCTGGGCAGCGAAACGCAGGATGCGGTGGTCGATGTGCGCTTCATTTCTGCCACAAACCGCGATCCACAAGAAGCGGTACAGCAGGGCCTGCTTCGCGAAGATCTGTTTTACCGCCTTCGCGTGGTGCCGATCAAGCTCCCACCACTGCGGAAGCGCCTCGAAGACATTCCGTTGCTGGCCGAGTTCTTCCTGAAACGTTCCTGGGAGCGCCACCGCGCCAGCGGTGCGCCGGCACCCCAGCTCACGCCGGACACGATCGCGTTCCTGCAGTCGCGCCCGTGGCGCGGCAACGTGCGGGAATTGCAGAACGTGATCGAGCACCTCGCGGTGATCGCCGATGGCAGTCGCCCCATCGAGCCGAACGATATTCCCGTGTACGACGAAGACGCCGGACCCGTGGCGGACGCGGGGCTACCGCTCGCGATCATGAACGAGGCCTTCCACATGGCCAAGGACAATCTCATCACGCACTTCGAAAAAGAGTATCTGGCACGTCTCACCGCACGGGCCGGTGGCAACATGTCGAAGGCCGCGCGACTCGCGGGTATCGACCGCACCACTCTTTACCGACTCATGGAGAAGCATGGCTTCCGCCGCGACACCCTCTCAGGCACAGCCGACTAACATCGTCGACGTCAGCGACGAGGCGATCGCCGCGCTCGTTGCCGAGGGAGCACGAGTCGTGGCCGCCGGTGTCCTCGACGGTCCCAGCGAGGCAACGGCATCTGTTACCGCCGTCCATGCACACGACCTCCTGTTGGGGCTCACGCACGACATCCGCTCGCCACTCAGCTCCATTCTGGTCCTGGTGGAGCGACTACGAAGCGGACGTTCGGGTCCGATCACGCCGCTTCAAGAGCGCCAGCTGTCGCTGGTGTACAGCGCCGCCTTCGGGCTGTCGGCGCTTGCCGACGATGTGTTGGAACTGTCACGCGGCACAACGCGGCTGGTCGGTGAAGCGCCGGTGGCGTTCTCCATCAGCGAGACCCTGCGCACTGTTCTCGAGCTGGTCCAGCCGATCGCCGAGGAGAAGGGACTGGCGCTGCGATGCAGTGCACCGCGTGACGAGCGTCGGCTGGGGTATCCTGACGCCATGCACCGGGTGATCCTCAACCTGGTGACGAACGCGCTCAAATTCACCGACAGCGGAGTGGTCGATGTTTCGGCTTCCAGCGACGGGGCGTCCGTCGTCGTGTTCACCATCTCCGACAGTGGCAACGGGCTACCGTCTCCGCTTCGCGATCGCTTCGTGAACGGCGCCTTCGACGTGAGTGGCGACGTCACCAGCGCCGGACTGGGACTGCGCCTGTGTGCCCAGCTCCTGGGGCAGATGCACAGCACGCTGCGGTATGCCGAACGGGCTCCGTGCGGATCGACCTTCTCGTTTGCGATCTCGCTCCCACACGTCTAGAGCGACATGCTTTTCAACAGCATCGAGTTCATTTTTGCATTTCTGCCCATTGTGTACGCGGTGTTCTGGCTCTTGCCGAATGCGCAGTCGCGATATGTGTGGCTTACGATCTCCGGGTATGTGTTTTACGGGTGGTGGGATCCACGGTTCGTTCTGCTCATGGCGTTTTCCACGCTGGTGAGTTTCGGCGCGGGCCTCGGCATGCTCCGGACCGCTATCGGCTCTCGGGAGCGAAAATGGTTCCTGATCGTCCCGATTGCCGTCGATCTGCTCCTGCTCGGATTCTTCAAGTACACCAACTTTGCGCTGGACACGATCAGATCGGTCAGCGGCGTTGCCGGTGCAGACATCGCGGTGCCGCACCTCAACATCATTCTGCCGATCGGGATTTCGTTCTACACGTTTCACACGATCAGCTACATCGTCGATGCGTATCGCGGGACGATCACGCCCACCAGGAACCTCTGGGAATTTGCGACGTACGTGTCGCTCTTCTCGCAGCTCGTAGCCGGCCCGATCGTGCGATTCCGACAGATCGAGGCGGACCTTGAAAACATTGGCACCAGCAGCCGGACCCGATGGATCGGGCGAGGTCTTTCGTTTTTCTGCATCGGCCTGATCGAGAAAGTCCTGGTGGCCGATACGCTCGCCGCACTCGTCGACCCGTCGTTCGCGAACTGGGAGCAGCTGTCGTCAGTTGGTGCCTGGCTTGCCGTGCTGGGATACACCTTTCAGCTGCTGTTCGATTTCTCTGGCTACAGCACCATGGCGGTCGGCCTCGGATTCCTGTTCGGCATCCGCATTCCGCAAAATTTCAATTCGCCCTATCAAGCGCGTAATCCCTCGGATTTCTGGGAGCGTTGGCATATCTCGCTCTCGAGCTGCCTGCGAGACTACCTGTATATCCCACTCGGCGGGAACCGGAACGGTACGATTCTCACGTACCGCAACCTGATGTTCACGATGCTCTTCGGCGGGCTGTGGCATGGCGCGTCGTGGACGTTCGTGTTCTGGGGTTTCTATCATGGCGTGCTGCTGTGCACCTACCGGGTGTATCGTCGAACGTGGGATGCCCTGCCGATCGTGCTGCAGCGAGGTCTGATGTTCAGTGCGGCGGTGTTCGGATGGATTTTCTTCCGAGCGACCAGCTTCGCGCAGGCCACCGGCATGCTTCGCCGGATGTTCGTACCAACTGCTGGATCAACCCAGTCGGACATCGCCCTTCCTCTCGTTCTCGCAGTGATGTCCATCGCTGCCTGGTGGAGCCTTCGCGGACCGAATGCGTTTGAGATGCAGCACGAGTGGACGCCGGCCCGTCGGATATCACTCGCGGCGGTGTGCGGAGCCGCCCTGGCGCTGATCGTGACGGCACGCCCGTCACCGTTCCTCTACTTTCAATTCTGATGGCCGATCGACTGACTCGTATCGGCTGGGTGATGTTCCTCGTTCTCGTTGGGGCGGCGGCGCTGGAACTGACCGTTCGCCTCGACGACTGGGCGCAGTTTGGCGTCCCATTCCGTGCACCCGAAACCTCGCTTGACGAACTGAGCGTCCGCGATTCGCTCGGCATGCACGCCCGCGCGGGTACGCAGTTCCGGCAGTTTCGCATCAATTCGTGGGGATTCCGGGGTCCGGAGGTTCCGCAGCCGCTGCCAGACGACGCGATAGTGTTCGTGACGACGGGCGCCTCGGAGACGTTCGGTCTGTACGAGCGCGCCGGCGGGGAATGGCCACAGCAGCTTCAGGCCAGCCTCGCGGCCCAATGCCGTCAGCCGATCCTCGTGCTCAACGCCGCCTTCGCCGGAATGTCGCTGCCGACGGTTCGGCAGGACATCCAGAAACGCATCCTTCCGCGGCATCCACGCGCGGTGCTCTACTACCCGACGCCCATGCAGTACATCGGCGAGCAACTGCCGACGGCGGCGGCACCTTTGCACGCCCCAGTGGCGCCCCCATCACGGTGGCGTTCCCGCGCGCGACCTCGGTTCCGGGATGCCATCAAGCGGGCAGTGCCGCTCCCATTGCTGGATCTCGTCCGCGTGCTCGACACGAAGCGAATGAGGGCTCGGTCGAGAGTGGAAGCCCGCGGCACGGTACCGATCGACCGACTCGACGCCTTCGACCGTGACCTCCGTGCACTCGTGGGCGATGTGAAGCGGGCCGGGGTCGAGCCGGTGCTTGTGATCCACCGGAATCGGTTCGCTGAGGTCACCTCGGCGGAGAGCCAGCGTTTCCTTCGCGCCTGGGAGCGGTTCTACCCGTTGTACACCGGCGCCGCCATTCGCACATTCGACGACCTCGCCGGCGAACGCACCCAAAGGGTCGGTGCCGACTCCGGCGTGCTGGTCGTCGATCCACTCACCGCACTGCGGGCATCGACCATACCGGTGTTCAACGACTTTACGCACTTCAACGACGCCGGTGCTGCGCTGGTAGGGGCAGAGGTCGCCCGGAAGCTGGCGCCCCAGCTGTGCCAGGACGGGCGGTCGTCCTCCGCCCCCGCCCGCTGAACCCTGCGTATCTTTCTCTGATCCCCGATGATCGTCACCCTATGGAGCCGCTTGCGATGAGTCAGTCCAGCACACCCACCCCCGCCACGGCCGCCGCCGACGCCCTCGAGATCCGCGACAGCCGGACCGGAAGCAGCTACAGCGCGACAGTCCGTACCGAAGGGCCCGAAGGCGACACGTACGTGCGTGCCATGGATCTGCGCGCCGTCAAGCGCGAGCCGGGCGAGTTCGGCATGCTGTCCTACGATCCCGCGTTCATGAACACCGCATCGTGCCGTAGCGCGATCACGTTCATTGACGGCGACAAGGGCATTCTGCGCTATCGCGGCTATCCCATCGAGCAACTCGCAGAGAACGCGACGTTCCTCGAGGTCGCCTACCTGCTGCGTCACGGCGAGCTGCCGAATCAGGGGCAGTACGACACGTGGGTGCACGACATCACGTACCACACGTACGTGCACGAGAATATCCGGAAGTTCCTGGAGGGGTTCCGATACGACGCGCACCCCATGTCGATGATGTGCAGCGCCACGGCCGCCCTCTCGAGCTTCTATCCGCAGGCGCGCGATATTCACGATCCTCAGCAGCGCTACATCTCCATGATTCGCCTCATGGCGAAGCTGCCCACGATCGCCGCGTTCGCGTATCGCCACGTAAAGGGCCTGCCGTTCATCTATCCCGACAACGATCTCGGCTATACCGAGAACTTCCTGTCGATGATCGCGCGGATGTCGGAGCCCAAGTACGAAGCGAACCCGGTGTTCGTGAAGGCGCTGGAAGTGCTGTTCATCCTTCACGCCGACCACGAACAGAATTGCAGCACGAGCGCCGTGCGCGCGATCGGCTCGTCTGGTGTCGACCCGTTCTCGGCGGTTGCCGGCGGCATCGCGGCACTGTTCGGCCCGCTGCACGGTGGGGCCAACGAAGCGGTGTTGCGCATGATCAGCGACATCGGCGACAAGAAGAACATCCCCGCGTTCATCGAGTCAGTGAAGAGCGGCAAGGGCGAACATCGCCTCATGGGCTTCGGTCACCGCGTGTACAAGAGCTACGACCCGCGCGCCCGTATCGTGAAGAAGCTGGCCGATGAGGTGTTTGCGCAGGTCGGCATGGACAAGGACCTCGAGATCGCGCTGGAGCTCGAGCGCATTGCCCTGAGCGACGATTACTTCATTGCCCGCAAGCTGTACCCGAATGTCGACTTCTACACGGGGCTGATCTACCGCTCCATGGCATTCCCGACGGACTTCTTCACCGTGCTCTTCGCCGTGGCCCGCGTGTCTGGCTGGATGGCGCAGTGGGAAGAGATGATTCTGGACAAGGAGCAGAAGATCGCGCGCCCGCGGCAGATCTATGTGGGCGAAGGCGAGCGCCAGTACACCGATCAGCTCAGCGACAAGTTCCCGCGTGCGCGCAAGGACAGCATTCGCAAATGATGCCTACTGGCCCCGGTACGCACGCCGAGATGGCGCGTCCTGCCGGGGCCGGTCAGGCGCGGCCCGTTTTTACAGTTGATGTGGAAGACTGGTTTCAAGTCAGCGCGTTCGACCGCACGGTGTCCCGGTCGTCATGGGACAGTCGGGAATCGCGCGTGGAGCGCAACACCGATCGCATGCTGGCGCTGCTGCATGAAACGGGCGCGCTGGGCACGTTCTTCACGCTCGGCTGGGTGGCACAACGCTTTCCCCAGCTGATTCGTCGGATCGCCGACGCCGGCCATGAAGTCGCGTCGCACGGCTTCTGGCATCAGCGCATTCCCACGATCACCGAGGCGGCCTTCCGCGAGGACGTGCGCACGGCCAAGGCGGTGCTGGAAGACGCGGCCGGCGTGGCCGTGGTGGGCTATCGGGCGCCGTCGTTCTCGCTCACGGATGATGTGCTGTGGGCCGCTCGTGTGCTCGTCGAGGAAGGCTATACGTACGACTCGAGTCGCTTCCCCATTGCGCGTCGCGGTTATGGCACGGCCAGTGGTCGTTGCGATCCGCATATGCTCGACACGGAGTCAGGGCCGCTGGCCGAGTATCCGCCGGCCGTGTGGGAGGTGCTTGGTGTGCGCGTGCCGGTGGCCGGCGGCGGCTGGTTTCGCCAACTGCCGTTATGGGTGATTCAACGCGGACTCGGCGCCGTGCTTCGCAACGGACAACCCGCGGTGTTCTATATCCATCCGTGGGAGATCGACCCGGGTCAACCGCGCCTGGCGGTCGGCACGATCACGACGATTCGCCACTACCGCGGACTGCGCGTGGCGGAGTCGCGACTGCGCACGCTGTTGCGCACGTGGCGCTTTACTTCGTTTCAGCAGCTCTCGCAGCCGATGAATTCGGTGCCCGCATGACGGACACTCTGCGCATCGTGCCCGCAACTGATGGCGACGAGTGGAACCGCTTCGTGGAAGGCGCTCCGGATGGCAGCACCTTTCACCGGTGGGAATGGCGAGAGGTATACCGGGCGAGCTACGGACACGAAACACCGTATCTGGCGGCGTATCGCGGCGATGATCTGGTCGGCGTGCTACCGCTGGTTCGCGTGCGGTCGCTGGTATTCGGCCACTATCTCATCTCCTCGCCCTTCGTGAGTTACGGCGGGCCCTTGGGCGATGCGACAGCACAACGTGCATTGAGCGGCCACGCAGCCAGCATCGCCAATGGTGCGAAGTTGGTGGAGCTCCGTTCGCGGCGGCCCATCGACACCGCCCTGACGTTGGTGTCGCGGAAGATCACGGTCGTGTGTGATCTGGTCGCGGGTGACTACGAGGCCACCTTCAAAGGATTCGACAGCAAGCTGCGTAGTCAGATTCGTCGCGCCGAGCGCGATGGCGTGACGGTACGCTTCGGCCGTGATCAGGCAGATGCGTTTCACCGCGTGTTTTCCGAGCACATGCGCGATCTCGGTTCGCCGGCGCACGGTCAGGAGTTCTTCGAACGACTCGCAGATGCGCTGGGCGACCGCGCCTGGATCGGCGTCGCTTATCTGGGTGACGTTCCCATCGCCGGGGGATTCGCGATCGAAAACGGCGGCGAGGTGGAGATTTCATGGGCGTCGGCGCTGCGCCGATACTCCAAGCTCGCGCCGAACATGGCGCTGTACGGCGCGTACATGCGCCGTGCGTGCGAACGGCAGTTCGCGGTGTTCAACTTCGGTCGGTGCACGCCGGAATCGGGGACGCACAAGTTCACGCGGCAGTGGGGTTCGCGTGATGAGCCGCT